>JABJBS010000336.1 GCA_018668695.1 Deltaproteobacteria bacterium | reverse complement strand
GTTAAAAGCGGAGTCACCGAGCAGGCCAAAATTACATTTGAGGCCACACCTGAGAGCTCGCTTCATGTTCAGCTCACCTGGGACAATACGACCAACGATCAAGATTTACACTTAACCCACACCTCGGCAGGTGGTCACTTTTGCAGTAGCCAAGCCGACTGTTTCTACACCAACAAGCTACCCCTTTGGTTTGCTGCAGATGAGCGCGGTGAAGGTGCTAACCCTAGACTCGATATTGATGATACCAATGGCCTGGGTCCTGAAAACATCAACATCGATAGACCAAGGCCTGGGACCTACCGAGTATTTGTTCACTATTATCCCCAAACCAGTGCCCCGGCTGAGCCAACTGCCAATGTGATTAGAATCTACGTAAACGGCCTTCTAAGATTTTCGGAACAGCGAGTCATTAGCGCATACGAAGAGGTTTGGGCGGCAGCTGAAGTGACCTGGTTCGAAGATGGTTCTGAATATGGCGATGCAGCGGTTCAAGCCTTCCCCAACCCAGCCGGTACGGGTGTCGTTGGCTCCATCGCCAGCCGAGACCTATCTCAATGCGGTAGCCCCACTGGCTGGATTTTCCCAGGTGAATAGGCCAAAAAACGAAGAGATCTCGCGACTTACTCGTCACTACATTTGTAACCTATGCTTTGCAGTGCCAGATTGGTAAGGTCCCCACTCACTCAGCTTTAAATAGGAGATTCGAATGAGCCGCAGCCTTCGATCTATTCTCTTTATCCTCTTTGCCCTACTCGTTTTGGGTACATCTTGTCGCCCCGATTTGGGCGCAGGTCCAAGCACCGGGTGTGAGGATGATACAAGTTGTACAGACTCAGCAGCACCCTATTGCGACGAAGGTGTTTGCGTTCAATGTGCAACCACCAACGACTGCGACTGTCACGAAGCCTGCGTTGAAGGAAGCTGTGAGCCTTTAGGAGCCTCAGACGGTGCAGATCTACTCAATGCACATGGCAACTGGTCAGGTACCCCTGGCAACTCCGATTACACCTACAACGGCACCTGCGCAGTCGACTCCGATTGCGGGTTTGGCCAGCGCTGCAATCCACTCACTGCTGGCTGTATCGTCGCTGCTGACTTCGTAACCGATTGCGGTAATGGACAAGACTGTCCTCCCGGCCCACATGGCGAGCTTCTCGTATGTGAACCAACCAACAACCTATGCTTCCCTGCCGCCACGTGTGACACCACCAACAACTGCTGCGGAATGGAAAACTTTCGCTGCGATGAAACAGCGACTATGTGCCGCCCTATCGCCAGCGAGTGCACACCTCCAGAAACCATCACCAGCGAATGCCCCTTTGAACCTCGGCTTACCGACGAATGCGAGCCAGGTACCTTCTGTGGTCCCATGGGCGAATGCGTCGCTTGCGTCTGCGACGGTGACTGCAGCGTTGGCCAAAAATGCTACGCGTCAACGATGAGCTGCAAAGCTTTGGACTATTGCGAGAACAACGGTGAGTGCCCAAGCGGCCAAACTTGTGATGAAGACAGCCGGACCTGTGTAGCCTTTTGCGATGCTAGCAATGAAAGCGAAGTTTGCGATGAAGGTTATTACTGCGACCTCGATGAAAATCTCTGCGCACCATTAAGCGACCGGCCATGCACACCTGACGAATTCTCTCCCAACCAATCAGCAGAGACGGCCTCATCACTTACTCTGCCAACCACCGGCAACACGTTATCACTCTCCGATCTAACTCTTTGTGACAGTGGGGACGATTGGTTCCAGTTTGATATGCAAGCTGGCAAAGAGCTCACAATAACGATGAGTTCAGTCTCCAATATCACGGGGGTATTTGAAGTACTCGCAGCAGATGGCACCACAAGCCTAGCAGAAGGTGCTTTAGGAGCTTTAGGCGGGGAGTTACTTCGTTTTACCGCCAACCGCGATGATACTTACTTTCTACGTGTGACCCGAACTGGCTCGGAAACAGGCTTCTACTCACTCACCTTTGCCTTGAGCCAAGGTGAACTATGTGAAGATAACTGGGAGTCGGTTCAAACCAACGACACCATCGATACCCCAAGCCCATTATTTACAACCGATTCAACTCTCAGTGATGGATGCGTGCGGGGCTCCGTCGGCGGTAATCAAGTTGTCATTTGCGAAGCCAATGTGCTCACCCTTTGCGACGGCGATGTGGACTACTACAGCCTCCAGGTTGAAGGCGGTTCCAGGGTCGACATTGAACTTTCCGATTACAGCGGCGACTTAGACCTCGCACTCTTTGGACCCTTTGCATCCGCTGGAAGTGCTACCAGTGATGGCCTACTTGTAGAAGACAACAGCAACGGCCCAACCAAAACGGTTGTGGGTACCGCGCGCGAAGACAGCGTATTTATTGCCCGGGTTCTAAGAGACCAAGGTGAACGTACCGGCTACGCAATCAACGTCGTAGTGGATACGCCCCCAACGGCCTGCGTTGAAGATGCTTACGACTCAGTCCAGCTCAACGACACCTTCTCAAATGCAAGCACAATCAGCCTCAATGCCTCAGGTACAACAAGCATCGACCTCAATGCATGCATCGCAGATATTGAGTGGCTTCAGCTTACCTTAGATGGAACCAACCCTATCCCAGCTGGCTACCGAGTCTCGGCTGATCTGAGCCAATCTGAAGGCAGTCCCAATACACTCACCTTGGGTCTTCTGAGCGCAGAAAACACTCTCCTATCCGGCTCAACAGATCTTGAAGATCCGGCGAATCAAGCCTCCATAGCGCTCACCAATGGCGAAGCCGTTTACGCTAAAGTTACTGCCGACCCCAACAACCCGTCTCATGAGAGCATGCAATTGGTTTTTGAACTTGAAGCGCCTCCTGCGTGCACCCACAGTGCGCATCTTGCACCCGCATCAGCTATCACCGCATCCCCCACCCTGTGGAGCAGCGCCGGTGAAAGTAACGTCGTCCATGTAGATGAATCACTCTGCGGACAAGAAGATGACTGGTACATGGTGACCGTCCCTGCCGGACTCCAAGTTGTCGCAACAGTGGATTACGACCCTCGCGACGTTGGCGTTGCCATCTCTCTTTACAGTCAAAGCGTCGCCGCCATTTCCGATGCAACCTTCGGGCAGACACTCGCGTCAGGGATGCTTAGCACCTCCGCAGTGGCTCAAAGAAGTTTCCAATCGACTTGGGCGACTCCTGAAAACGGCAACGACGTTTATATTCGGGTTCAAAATACCGGTGGCTGGCCTCTGGCCGACTACGCATTAACCCTGGCACTTGCACCCACCACATGCAGCGCAGACAACCTAGAGCCCAACAATACCTTAACCACTGCTTCCACGCTGGTTCCGCTCGGTGTTGAACATGGCGACAATCTTCAGGAGCTTAACCAAACCCATCTTTCAAGCTGCGGCGGAGACGCTGACTGGTATCAAACAAGGCTTTTACCGGGAGATACCGTTGAAGCTGCAATTTACTTTGACGCCTCAGAATCAAATCTAAGCCTTACGATGTTTGGCCAAGAAGACACTTCTTCTGCAGCGGCAACAGGAAGTGAAACAAGCTCTGGTCGTGTTAGCTTATCTTACAGTGTCGACTCAGATGCAGGTGCTGGGCTTTATCCGATTCAGGTTCAGGCGCTTAGCGGAGATGCTCGTTACTATGGACTGGAAGTCAAAGTTCAGCGTGCTTGTACCGACGATACCCTAGAGCCTGTGCCACCTCAGCTATCCGCTGCCATTGAGGCACCCTTTGATCAAGCGAATCTGGTCCTCTGCGCCGATGAAGATTGGTATACCCTCTCACTTCCTGCGGGGTCTTACACCATCTGCACTTTGTTTGAGCATGATGACGGAGATATCGACATATCACTTTACGAGGCCGGACCAACTCAATCGCCTGTTGCCAGCAGCATGACTAAAAATGATGTTGAAGTGATTTCGTTTACCAACACCGAAGCATCAAGCTACGACCTAAACGTTTTTCTAGATGACAGAGATTCAGTCATTACCAACTACCGGCTCGTCATTGGCACCGGTATAGACTGCAGCACCCTCTAAGCTTCCAGTAATAATCCGGTAAGCTCCTTAAGGTCTTTGATCTCGTAAGTTGGGATAGGTCCGCCTTCGTTCTTCTTCGCCTGAGGATTAAACCAGCAGGTTTCAATCCCTGCGTTCGCTCCTCCCTGAATATCAGAGGTCAGGCTGTCACCGATGATTAGGCACTTTTGCTTATCGGGGTTGCCCATCGAGCGAAGCGTGTGATCAAAGAACTCGGCATCTGGTTTCTTGGCACCGATCTCATCGGAAATCACCACCACCGGAAAATGCACCGATAGCTCCCACCGCTTAAGGCGTGAACGCTGCACTTCTTTAAGTCCATTGGTAATCACGGCCAAGCGATACCTTTTTGATAGCGCCTGAACCACACGGGCAGCGCCCTGAATCGAATGAGCTGACTCACCGAGATACATAACAAAGAATCTGCGAAACAGATCGGCATCCAACGCCGGAGAAATCGAATCGCAGAAGTCCACGAAGCGCCTCGTTTTTAACGTCTCGAGATCGATCTCCCCAGTTTCAAACGCATGCCATGCCGCCTTGTTATGATGCTGGTAGAGGGGCAGATGCTTGTCGGCGTCATAGTGAAGCCCCACACTCTCGAAAGCACGCTTCAGTGCCGATTTCTCCGCCACACCAAAGTCGAGAAGAGTGTCGTCTAAATCAAAGAGTAAAACGTCGTAGCGCGCCATGAGAAGCCTCCTGAGATAAGCGAGTAACAGGGGCAGGGGTAGGAATCAAACTGTGGCACATTTCTAACGCACTGCGTGCATAAAATACGCCACGAGAGCGTACCTACATGACATAGATGGCACGGTCGTGATCTGCATCACACCGACCGTGAATTCGTTTATTCTTTAAAATCAATGATCTGGATGTTTCGGCCCATCTGGCACAGCGGTTGCTTAGATCTGATACGTAATGAGAATACTGAAAAACATAACCTTCTCGATGTTTCTGGTCTTGGCCTTCTTTGTAGGCTTGATGGGCACCCTCAGTGCTGCTCAAGCATTGCTTTCTGAAGAGTCAAATTCCATCAACCACGAATCGTTCGAGCAGCCAGTTCAGGCACCTCAACAAGAGCACTCACTTAACAAGCTCCCCACAATTGAATGTTAAGTGAACCAACGGAATATCAGCGCCGTTAAGCTCTTGATGTTCACCCCCGCTTGAACTGGCGGCTCCCCCTTTGCGGGAGCGTCCTCTGCACTTCCATTTTTCAAGACCCAATCAGCAAAACCGTTGAATGAGAAGTTCCTAATCGGAGTTTCAGCATAGCCTACATGGAGCTTCCAACGGTCAGGCTTAACCGAGCCTGCATCGCGAGACGGGAATACCAAAAAAAAGGGGACCCGAAGGTCCCCTTTTAAATTGGCTATCTAAGCCGGCTTATTCACAAAGTGAATTAGCCATCAGATGGGTCAGCTGCATCTGTTGCATCTGTTGGGTCAGTTGGGTCTGTTGGGTCTGTTGCATCAGTTGCATCAGTTGGGTCAACTTCACCACAGTCATCAGCTGCACCTACGAGGTTACACTCGTTAGCTGCAGTGATTACGTCTGCTTCTTCGTTCGCGATGCACTGCTTGAGAGCACGTGAACAAACGAAACCGATTGAAAGGTCAACACAATCGAACGGCAGGTCGCCGTCTGTGTTGTAAGCGCTACAGTCAGCAGGCACAGAACAGTATACGTATTCGCCAGCATCAGAACGAGCAACGTTTAAGTAGTAAGTAACTTCTGCAGGACGAACACACTGAGCGTCAGTACCACAGTAAAGGTCGCCGTCTGCGCCTTCGCAGTATGCAAGACAGATTCCTGGTTGTCCTTGGCCTTGTACTTCAGCACAGTAAGCTTCTGCACCAGCAGTACCGTCGTCTGCAGTTTCAAAAGTATCACAGTAAGCGTGGCCGTTGTCTGGTGTACAAAGTTCACCATTCTGAACACATGCCTGCCACTCGCTGGTCTCAATGCTCAAACATGCTGGAACGCTTGTTCCGCAAAGTCCGTTGCGCTTGAAACAAGCCTGAGTGTTGTTGCTAAGCTCAACACATTCGAAACCTGGGTCACATACTTCTGCTGCGTTTTCGTCAGTACAAACAACTTGCGCATCGTTTTCGTCCTGCTGAACCGTACCGTAGGGTAGTGGATCAAGAAGGCAAGATTCGTCTGCTGGGCACTCGCTGCCGTCGCTTGCGATGTCGCAAGTAATCTTGCAACGAAGCTCAGCTGCTTCACCATCTACGTAGTCAGTAGGAGTACATTCGCCTGCACCGTCAACGCATGTCTTGAGGTTGTCAAAGCAAGCAGCATCACGCTGTGCTTCTTTTTTGAAACAGTAATTCGTTGTAGTTAAAGCAACACACTCGTTTGCTCCACAACCATCGTCTGCATCTGGGTTGTCTTCAGGTGCTGGACCTGGGCATGGCTTCATGCAGTAAGACGTTACGCCATCAAAAGATGCGCACTCAAGGCCAGTATCACAGTTGCTCTCTGTACCAGTACCTGTGCACTGCTGAAATTCTGCAGCTGCAGGAGTTACTGCTTCAACACAGCCTGTCACGTCTGCTGTACACTCTTCAGTACAAACGATGTTACCGCTTGAATAAAGGCTTGAGTTGTACTCAGTACAAAGCATTGTGTCGGTGTTTACGCCTACCAATGCGCCGTTACAATCTGCGCTGCACTGATCAGGGATGTTGCTGTTTCCGTCTGTGTCTTTCGTATCTTCGCCGGAACATGCTACTGTCAGCGCGAGACAAGAAAGAACGATTGCTAATTTTTTCACGTTCCACTCCTTGGAATTTGGCTGATATTCCAGCCGGGGGTACCTCTCTGGGCGGCGCTTTCCTAACAAGTCACTGGTTGATCAGCAAGCACCCCATCGATAAATTGCCCTAAAAATACTCTTTAGAGTCCTAGTCATTTCGGATCTGGCTATGATACCTGCGGCTCGTTATGTGGGGCCTCCCGACACAAATTAAGTGGCACACCTGGACAGGTGCCCTCCAACCCGAATTGGCGCTTCTGCACGCTTTACGCGCGCAAACGGACGTTGCTGCCCTAATAGGCAGTGGAGAAGCGGGTCCGAGAGGCCGGTACGGAGTGGTTGGACTGCCAAGGCAAGTCCACTTCGTTCAAGAATCGACGCAAAATCTAGCATTATTATTCAATGCGCCTCCAACCGATGCGCTTAGAATTGTCGCTTTAAGTTACGAGAGCGGCTTTTCACTGGTTCATTTGCCCAATTCTGAGCCGCCTAGAGGTCAACCAACGATCGTTTGTTTTGAACTCGATGCCGCCATGGTTGTTGATCACCTCACCAATCAAGTGGGTATTTTCGGACATCCTGGTCCACGTGTTGAGCTCTTAAAACAACATCTTGTTAATCCGCCAACGCAGCTGCCTAAGCCCGGTCGCGCCACGCTCGTTCCAACCGTGAGCGATGAAATCCATGCCCAGCGCATCCGCACCGCTCAGGCCCATATTTCAGCCGGCGATATTTACCAGGCCAACATTGCTCGGCGTCTTCGTGTTGAAGGCGAAGTAGACGCAATCGGGTTACTGGCGAGCTTGTGTTCAAAAAACCCCGTTGCCCACAGCGCATACCTCAAAACAGGTGAACTCGAAGTCCTTTCCAATACGATGGAAACATTGCTCACCTACGAACCCGATGAGCGGCTCGCCCAAAGCTTTCCAATCAAAGGCACCCGGTCGAGATCCAGCCAAGAGCCCAGCAACCTTGAAAACGCGCATTTACTCAAGAACCACCCCAAAGAGCGGGCCGAGCACGTCATGATTGTTGATTTGGTTCGCAACGACCTTGGGCGAGTTTGTGTGCCGGGCAGTGTTCGGGTGCCAAAACTCATGGATGTTGAGGGGTTTAAAGGTGTCTGGCACGGTGTATCAACCGTAGAGGGAAGGCTCTGCGACGATAAAGAGTTGGCTGACCTTGTGGCGGCTATCTTTCCTGGAGGGTCCATCACCGGAGCCCCCAAACGACGCTCAATGCAGATCATTCAAGACATCGAAGAACAAGCTCGGGGCTTCTACACTGGCTCGATCGGTCTTTTAACTCCAAGCGGGCGCTTAAGTATGTCGATTCTGATTCGCACTCTGATTCACGATGAAGACGGCTGGAGCGTGTCCGTTGGCGGAGGTATTGTGGCCGACAGCGAGGCAGACCGCGAAATTATGGAAACCTGGGAGAAGGTTTCTGTTTTCAATCACATTTTAGGTAATCGAGAGCTCAGCGACACTGAGCAGGCTGGCTAAGCCAAGCTATTAATAGATTCAAAGAGCGAGAACTCACCGATTGACGGGAGTAAATCGCTTCCAAGACGCTCATTGAGCTCCACCACTTCATAGCAACGTGGGTCTTCCAAGACTGCATTTACCAGGCGCGCATTCATGGCATGGCCCGAGCAGTGCATGGTCACTTTTCCAATCAGAGGCATTCCCACCAGCGAAAGGTCACCGATTGCATCGATAATCTTGTGGCGAACAAACTCATCCGCATAACGCAGGCCATCTGGATTCATAATCTCAAACCCATCGATCACCACGGCATTATCTAAGGAGCCGCCCAATGCAAGGCCATTTTGTCTCAGCAATTCAACATCTTGGGCGAAACCAAACGTTCTTGCAGCACAGAGGTCATTGCGGAAATTGCGTTCTGAAAAGTTAAACACAAATGGTTTCGTAGAAATCAGAGGATGGTCGAAGTCTAGAGAGCAAGTAATTTCAAAGCCTGGTCCCGGTGCAATCTTGGCGACTTTATCGCCATCTCGAACACAGACTTCTTTGCGAATCACCATAAAGCGCTTCGGCCCGCGCACTTCCTCAATGCCGGCATCTACAATCAGATCGACAAACGGTGCGGCGCTGCCATCCATGACCGGTAGCTCAGGCCCATCTACGTGAACCATCACATTATCGATTCCGAGACCGGCCAACGCTGACAAGAGATGCTCTACTGTAGCAATCGTGACTGGCTGACCATCTACCGAGCGACCTAAAGTCGTGGCTAACTGAGTATCAACGACGTATTCAGGTCGAGCCGGAATCTCAATCCCAGGAGAGAGATCGCTTCTCACGAAAACAATTCCGGAGTCTGCCGGTGCTGGAAAAATCTCCATCCGCACCTCAAGCCCAGAGTGCAAACCTATCCCAACGAATTCGATTTTCTCAGCTATGGTTCTCTGCTTGTACATTTACGAGCCCAATGCCCTTCGTTCATAATTTCATAGAGTGTTAAAACTTATGTGAACGTGGAGCAATTCTTACACCAATCTAGAAAAAGCTAATGTTTTCCATAAAATGAGTCAATTAATGTCTCGCGTACCATCCAGAAAACACATTTTCGTATGACTGCTATGACAATAAAGTCGGCTAGGTGAGAATAATTATTCCGACCAAATCGTACGCGTAACGAGGCTCCCCTAACATAGCAAAACTGAACTATCAAGCAGACTTATGGGCCTCTTGATCGCCTGAAAGTTGGAAGAGTTTACCCTGACCCACCCCTTGAGTAGGGGGGGTTACTCCCAAATAAGAGTAAGAGTTTGCAGTGGCCATCCGACCTCGCGGTGTGCGCTGGATAAAACCTTCTTGGAGTAGATAAGGCTCGTATACACTCTCAATGGTATCGGCCTCTTCACCCATCGCCGCGGCAAGTGTTTCCACACCGACAGGTCCACCCGCAAATTTGTGGATTAAGGTCGAGAGAAGTTTGCGATCCATTTCATCGAATCCATGCTCATCAATCTGCAAACGCTCCAATGCATATTTGGCCATTTCAAGATCGACTTCACCGTCACCCTTCACTTGAGCAAAATCCCGAACACGCCGCAGAAGCCTATTGGCTATCCGAGGTGTACCCCGGGAGCGACGAGCAATTTCCACTGCACCTTGTGGGTCACACACTACATCCAAAATCTTGGCCGAACGGGTCACAACATGGGTGAGTTCTTCGCGGGTGTAGTACTCCATGCGCCCAGCAATACCGAAGCGATCTCTCATAGGCCCAGTGAGGAGACCTGAGCGCGTGGTTGCTCCAACCAAAGTAAAGCGGGGCAAAGGCATCTCAATACTTCGAGCATGGGGGCCGCCACCGAGAATAATATCAAACTTGAAGTCTTCCATGGCCGGATAGAGATTTTCCTCCACCACGGGAGAAAGGCGGTGAATCTCGTCAATAAACAACATATCGCGTTCTTTAAGGTGGCTTAGAATACCTGCCAGATCTTTACGCTCAATGGCCGGGCCACTGGTTACATGCAGATCAACTCCCAGCTCATTGGCCAATAAATGCGCGATGGTCGTTTTACCAAGCCCCGGAGGGCCCGCCAGCAGTGTGTGGTCCAAGGCCTCGCCTCGCTCCAGTGCCGCCGCGACATAAACTTTCAGGTTCTCAACAAGCTTAGTTTGGCCCACCAGCTCGTCAAAAGATTGAGGTCTCAGAGACAGTTCCTGACCCTCATCCCCCTGCTGTGTACCACCTGCGACCAATCGTGCTTGATAATCCTCATTCATGAGGACACATTACCCTAGATCACCGACAATTCAGACCCTAAAAGCCTGGTTTCAGCGTTTGATGCGGCAGTTTGCCAGTGATAGGTGAGAGATAAGATGACATCATCACTCTACCAAATTTTGCACGATACACTTCGCGTGCGACCTGAAGAACTTAAAAGAACCGGTCTCTCGTTTCTTTATCTCTTCATGGCCGTTGGCTCGTTTATCATGGCTAGAATTACCCGTGATGTCCTCTTTTTGGAAATCCCCAACTACAAAGCCCAGCTACCGCTGACTTATATCGGCATCGCGATGAGCGTGTCGGTCATCATGTACAGCTACGCCAAAGTGGAGCGAGTTCTTCGGCGGGACCGAACCAACACCATCACCCTCGTCCTTCTGATCTTAGTCACCTTGGGATTTCGAGCTGCCCTTGAGAAGCAAAGTTACACCATTTACTGGGCCTTTTATATTTGGGTCGAAATATTCGGGGCATTTTTGATTGTTCAATTTTGGACATTCACCAATGAGATCTTTCATGCCCGGCAAGCCAAACGCCTCTTTGCAATCATTGGCGGCGGCGGCGTACTGGCCAACATTGCTTTTGGACTGCTGGTTAAACGCTACGTAAACGAAATCGGTACGGAGAACCTTCTCTTTATCATCAGCGGTTGTCTCGTGATTTGCCTTATTGCTGTGGTCAATTTAGGTAAAAACGCGCGCGCCGAACTGGAAGCCTCTCAGCAAAAACGACCAGGCACCAGCAAACGGGCTCGACAACTCGCTTCGCCCCAAGCCATCTTTAAAACGAAGCACGTTCGCCTCATCGCTTCCGCAGTCATGCTCACTTACCTAGTCTCAACTCTTGTTGACTACCAATTCAAAGTCATCATCGGCGAAAGCATTTCAGAAATGAATGCCCGTACTCAATACTTCGGAGCGTTCTTTCTTTACACGGGTATCCTCGGCGCCTCGATTCAATTCACCGTAACCGCCAGACTGCTCGAACGCTTTGGTGTATTGCCCGCTCTGATTCTCCTACCCATCGCCATGGGCATGGGCTCTATAGGTCTCTTATTGGCACCTGCTATGATTTCGGGGCTCTGGGCCGTGAGTATTTCTAAAGGCTCTGAGACCGTCCTGCGCTATACGGTCACCGATTCAACGATGCAGCTCCTCTATCTCCCGCTTCCACCCGACTCCCGTGGGCGAGCCAAAGCGGTCATCGATGGTGTTCTTAAATATGTCGCCATCGGGGGAGCCGGACTTTTACTTTCCATCCTCGTTGGAACATTCAAAAACTTAACGGGTATTCCTTTTGGGCTAGATCTCAGCGCCAATAGCATGAGCTACATCGTTCTTCTCACACTGGTTGTATGGATTACTGTTTTGGTTGCGCTGCGCCGCGAATATGTCATCAGCCTCGTGAAAACCCTAAAAAGACGACGCCTCAATTTCAAAGATGCTGGATTCCAAATCTCGGATGAAGCCACCATCCAAACCCTACAGGGTGCGTTACTCTCCGATAGCATGGGTCAGGTTCTTCATGCGCTTGAACTCCTACCTTCCATCAGCCCTAAAGCCAAAGCACCCCTCAACGAGCCGGTCACGGCCTTATTACAACACCCGTCCGAAGATGTTCGTATGGCTGCGCTGCATTACCTACAAGGCCACGGCAACATTCACGTCGATATGATTGCACCGCTTCTTGAAGATGGTTCTCCACCTGTTCGAGCTGCGGCCGTACTTTGCTACTGCGCATTGAGTCGTGAGAAATCCCAAAATCGAATTCAGGTAATGCTTCAAGATTGGGATAAAAAAGTGCGAGCCTCCGCGGTGGCGGGACTCATTCGCTATGGCGGCCTCGACGGTGTTTTGGCCTGTGCGGAAGTTCTGAAGAAAATGCTGACGAGCCCTTCTCTGAAAACACGGGAATACGCGGCCTGGATCCTTGGAGAGGTCGGTGTTCAGAACTTCTACCAACCGTTGGTCCCACTGCTAAATGACAGCTCAGAACACGTAAGACTTGCGGCCATCGATGCGGCCGGTCGCCTCCGAACCCCAGAGCTCATACCAGAACTTGTTAAACAATTCGCATTCCCGCGACTTGCTATGACAACTGTAAAAGCACTGGCCAAATTTGGACCAAGTGTTCAAGACGAACTCGTCCCAATTTTAGACGACCTCACACAGCCACCGGAACTCAGAGCTCACCTGGCACGTGTTCTGGCTCGTCTAGATAGCCCTGAAAGTGCGGAGCTACTCGCCGAGCATCTTGCAGATGAAAACATTCATGTTCGACTCGCGGTCGTCCAAGCCCTAACGGTGCTTGTTGCCAACCGTCCGGAAATGCCCATTGAATTGGCCGCCAGTGACCAGGCTATCCTCAATGAAGCAAAGCTTTGGTACCGGCTCCTCTTCACCATCGAAGACCTTAAAAAGATTCCCAATATTCAGCTGGTCGAAGATGCGATCAAAGACAAACAAAAGAGTGTTACTCGCCAGCTGCTGGCCCTGCTGGGTCTGAAATACCAGGCATCCACAATGGAACTGGTAAGCCGCAACTTAGAGAGCCAGCATATAGCCACGCGCTCCAATGCACTCGAGGTTCTCGATAATCTTCTCACCAAAGAAGATAAAGAGTTCATCATACCCATGCTGGAAGATGGACCTGTTCAAGACCGACTCGATATTGGACACAACACTTTTGGCTTATCTTCTCGCTCCAACAACGACCGGCTTCTTGAGCTCCTGGAGGGACCCGATCACTGGCTGGGCTCCTGTGCTGCTATTTTAGTAGGCATCAGTAAACTCGAGAATATGGAAAAATCAGTTGGGCGTTTGCTAGACAGCCCAAATGCCGTTTGCCGCGAATCAGCAATCGTCGCCATTTCAAGGCTCGGTAAAACACCGGAGTGGAAAGAGTCGATTGAGCCATTGCTTACGGATGAAGCTGCTCACGTTCGTCGTTACGCTCGATTCGCTCTCGACGCGGTCTAAACCTAAGCTTAGGTACCTTGCATAAATAGGCGAGCAAGCACCTCACGGCTTTCATCCGTAAGGCTGGTAAAAACCACGCCTACTCCAGGTGTTGACGATTCATCAGCAGTTACGGAGCGCACCACTCGGCCTTCTCCTTCAATGGTTTCAAAATCATCTACAATGACACTGAACTTTAGATTCACCTCAGTGCCCACCGGTAAGACTTCAGCCGTCCGGATAAAGACACCGTCCATCGATACATTCATCGCATATTCTTTTAGAAACGATTCTACACTTCTAAAAGCATGATTGATTTCTGTTCTAGGACCTTGTCGTTTATTAGACATCCTAAGCGCTCGTTCCCGTGACAATATCAAATCGTTCTTGATGATAGCCTTCACGAGATACAGGAATGATACTGGTTTTATAACTCAATTCGAGCTGTTCAATTTCCTCAGACTCATTCTCGTAGAGATAGTCGGCTATCGATGGGTGCATGTTCACAAGAATGGTTGCATTCCCCTCACCGCGATTGAGCTGACGAGTGATACCCCGCAACACTTCATTGCCGACAGTTTGCTCACTCTTTATGAATCCACGCCCATTACAGTAAGAGCATGCATCGGTTAAAACCTCTCCGAGGCTCTCGCGCACACGCTTTCGTGTCATCTCAACCAAGCCTATTTCGCTCATTCTCACAATGCATGTTTTTGCACGATCACGCTCAAGTGCCTGTTCAAGGGCTGCATGGATCTTTTCACGGTTGGCCTGCTCACCCATATCAATGAAGTCGATAATGATAATTCCGCCAATATTGCGAAGGCGCATCTGATAAGCGGTTTCCTTCACAGCTTCTAAATTGATCCGGGTAATCGTCTCTTCAAGGTTTGATTTACCCACGAACCGTCCGGAGTTTACATCGACAACTGTCAGCGCCTCGGCTTGATCAATCACAATGTAACCGCCGCTTTTGAGCCAAACCTTACGCCCCAATGCACGCTCAATCTCAACTTCGATACCGAAGTGATCAAAGATAGGCTCTGGCTTGTCGTAGAGTTCCACCCCAGATTCACGGCCAGGCTCAAAGCCCTTCACAAATTCGCGAATACGCTGGAAATCTTTTTGTCGGTCTACTTGAATGGTCCCAACTTGGTCGTTGAACAAATCACGAGTGGCACGCATCACCAAATCGGCATCAGCATAGACTAAGCGCGGCGCTCCGCCCTTCTTGCCATCCTCTTCAACATCCTTCCAAAGCTGCTGAAGCATTTTCGCTTCCCGCTCAATATCCTCGCCCTCAATTCCTTCGGCTGCGGTACGCACAATAAAACCGTCTGCATTGACCATGCACGGTTCGAGCACTTTCTTTAACCGCTCGCGTTCTTTTTCAGATTCGATGCGGTGGGAAACACCGAGATGTCTAAACAAGGGCATATAGACAATATGGCGACCAGGCAGTGTCACATGGCGGGTCAATCGAGCACCCTTAGTACCAATCGGCTCTTTTTGAACCTGAACCAAGATTTCCTGCCCCTGCTTCAGCACGTCTGCGATATTCGCAAGTGGCTGGGTTCGACTTCCCTGATTGCCACCCTTAGCCGGAGCAGTCTCCCCATTGGGTGGAATAACCGGGTCAGGGCTGCGAGGTAAGGCATCGTTCACATAGAGAAAACCGGTGCGGTGCAGGCCTATTTCCACAAAAGCTGCCTGCATTCCGGGTAAAACTCGAACCACACGCCCACAATAGACATTGCCGACCACACCAGCTGACTGGCGGCGCTCAATGTATACTTCGACCGGTTGCCCATTCTCGAGAAGAGCCACACGGGTTTCAGAAGGACTTGAATTGATAATTAATGAGTTTTTCGACATCACATAACTCTATCTTTGTATTGGATGGGATTGCTACCGTTTACACCAGCATTCAAGAGCTTTACTATCTTACATGGCTCAAACAAAACCTATTTTTCGTGCAGTTGGTCTAGGTGGGATGGGACATGTAGGTGGAAACCTCTTTGTTTATGAAACCCCCAAGGACATTATAGCCGTAGATTGCGGTGTTCTCTTTGCCGATGAAGGCTTTCCTGGAATCGATAAACTGATTCCCGACATCGCTTATCTGCTCGAGAATCAAGATAGGTTCAGAGGCTACGCCATTACCCATGGTCACGAAGACCACATTGGCGCGCTTCCCCATGTAATCAATCAATTGCCAGGACCTATTTACGGGACAAGGTTTACCTTAGGTCTGCTTCGCGCCAAATTCTCCGAGTATCCGCACCTTAATCCCGAACTAAAACTCATTCGCGACCATGAGGTCTTCGAGATGGGGGAAATGCGTATCGAACCACTTCCCATCACACACTCCATCCCAGACGCGGTATCCTTTGCCATTGATACACCTCTGGGCAAGGTTATTCATACCGGAGACTTTAAACTCGATCCCACCCCTCTCGATGATCGCTATTCTGCACTTTCAAGATTTAAAGAGCTGGGCGACGAGGGGATCCTAGCGCTTGTATCCGACTCCACCAATGCAGGAAGCCCAGGCGAGACTTGGAGCGAGCGCGAGGTTCGCAAAACCATCATGGAGCTGGTTCGCGGCTGCGACGACCGCGTCTTTGTTGGAACGTTTGCGAGTAATATTCACCGAATCCAAGGCGTCATTGATGCTGCGGAAGCCACCGGGCGAAAAGTTATACCCTTTGGCCGAAGCATGGACCGCTACATTCAAGTGGCAAAAGAATGCAACCTGCTCTACGTCAAACCCGGGACCTTAAAAACAACGAGGTCTTATCAAAATCTTCCTAGAAACGAAGTCATCGTCTTGGCGACGGGGTGCCAGGGTGAGCCTAGAGCTGCCCTGAATCGTATAGCTTCGCGGCAGGAGCGCCGCATCGTTCCAGAGCCTGGCGATATGATGATTATGAGTGCCAGGAAAATTCCCGGTAATGAGATGGCCGTCAGCAACTTGATCGATAGACTTTTACGGCTCGGCCTTGATGTGATTGATGACCGAACCGCACGGGTTCATACCTCGGGTCACGCCTTCAATGGTGAGCTCCAAACACTCCTCGAACATACCCGCCCTAACTTCCTGGTCCCCGCGCACGGCACACTTCGTCTGATGATGAATCACGCAAAAATGGCAAAAGAAAATGGCTTTCCACGCCAAGACATCTTCATCATCGAAGACGGCACCCCAATCGACTTCAGCGGTACTGAGGAAGAGCCTGATGCGAGAATCTCGCAGGAGATTTGTGCAGGGCTGGTCTGTGTTGATGGGACAGGCGTTGGTGATGTGGACCAAGAAGTTCTCGAAGACCGGCAACTTTTAGCCACGCACGGAATTGTTGTCTGCGTTGCAACTGTTGATAAACAAGGCCGTGTTCAAGGAGAACCTATGGTTACAACCAAAGGCGTGGTTCGAGAAGATGACCTCCCTGAAATTATCGAAGGTGCTGCCAGAGTGGTCACCAAAGCTCTTGAGGGACTCTGCGGAAACCGGCCCAACACCCATACTCAGACTATAGAAATTAGAGACAGTGTTCGAAGGTTTTTTAAAGCTCGACTGGGCCGTAAACCCTTAGTACTTGCCGTGGTCAATCAGATCACGGTTTAACGCTTACCCATTTTTAAGATCAACTTCCATTCTTGAGCCGTTACAGGCTGAACTGAAAGTCGGCCACGGTTCACAAGAACCATGTTCGAGAGAGCTTCGGTCTGCTTTGCCTCGGCTAAAGTAACCGGCGTTTTAAAGTGGGAATCGTATTGAACATCCACCATAAACCAGCGCGGGTTATCTAGAGTCGCTTTGGGATCAAAATACGGACTGTCTGGGTCAAATTGAGTATGGTCGGGGTAAGACTCTTTGACAACTTTGGCTAAACCAACGATGGCCGGCTCTTTAGTCCTAGAGTGATAAAACAGAACCCCGTCACCTTTTTTACATAGGTCCCGCATGATGTTGCGCGCTTGATAATTCCGCACACCCTCCCATGTGGTCGTCTTTTTCGGAGATTTTTTAAGGTCATCTAAAGAGAAGGCATCTGGCTCAGATTTCATAAGCCAATAAGACTGAGGCATTCTAAATATCCTCGGCGTCTTGTGGCTGCCTTTGGCCCCCGAGGTGGCGAATGATTTTATCTTTCGCTCGTTCAATCGCATCCAAGTCCAGCGGAACATCCGCTCCCGCTGCTCGAAGGGTTTTTACAACAGTTGATGTGGCGACATTACCAGAAGCACCCGGCGCATAAGGGCACCCACCGATACCACCGGTACAAGCATCGTATATATTGATGCCGTAATCCCATGAAGCCAAAACGTTGTCTGAAGCGCGTCCAAACGTATCATGGTAGTGCATCGCCAACCGGTCTGCTTCGACTCTCTTTAAGACTACGTCCAAAAGAGCACGCACTTCATCAGGCTTTGCCTTCCCAATGGTATCTCCAATAGACACGTCAGTGACCCCTTGGTCGGCCAAACGTTCGATCACATCCGCAGCCTTTTCGGGAGAAATTTTACCCTCATAGGGGCACCAGAAAGCTGTTGAAACATAGCCTCGGTAAGCGATGCCCGCATCTTGGGCCGCGCGTACGACTGGGGCTAATCTCTTAAATGAGCCGTCGATACTCGTATTGATATTCTTGCTATTGAAGCCTTCACTGGCCGCCGTAAAAATCGCAATTTTTTGTACGCCTGCTTCCATGGCTCTGTCGAAACCACGCATATTCGGGACCAATACAGAATAGGCTACGCCGTCCTTCTGCTTAATCCCTTGCATGACTTGTGTCGCATCTTCTAACTGGGGAACCCATTTAGGAGAAACGAATGCGGTGACCTCGATATCACGAGCCCCAGTTTCACTTAGGGCATCTACAAACGATATCTTTGCCTCTGTTGGGACGAAATTAGGTTCATTCTGCAACCCATCTCTCGGTCCAACTTCTACAATGCGAATCATTCTTCGGTTTCTCCCAAACTGACAAGGACCTGACCAAGATCTACCAGCTGGTCTACAGCACAATCGACAGTCTCAACTTGGCCTGCCTTGGGCGCGGCCAAACGGTACTCCATCTTCATCGCCTCGAGAACAACAACAACTTGGCCCTCTTCGACCTCGTCCCCGGCGGCAACCTTTACCTCGATAACCTTCCCAGTCATCGGTGCACGGATACCCTCGTCTTTTTGCTGGCCTTTGGCGAATGCACGTTCTTCTTCAAGAAAAGCAGACCCACCGGGCCAACCGACCCAAGTTCCTTTGGCAGTCTTCTTTATGGCAACACGAACTTTTCGTCCTTCATGTTCAACAAAAACAAAACTCATTGTCCCATCCTAAACTTCCCAATGCTGGCCCAAGGGCTGTGCCGATCTGTCTTAGAATGACCAACCGGGCCCGACGTCGGCGCAGACGCTGCATTTTCAGCTGCCATCTTCACAAACTCAGGTAGCTCTGGAGCCGTCCACGTTTCAGATTCAACTGTTGACGTATAAGTTTCTCCGCTGACAAAAAACGGAGCCTCAAGTAGATCAATCAAAAAGCTCTGATTCGTGGTCACACCGAGAAGCGTTGTTTCTTTAAGAGCCGCTAACAAACGTGTTCGAGCGACCTCTCGGGTCTCTCCCCAAACAATCACCTTGGCAATCATCGAGTCGTAGTGTGGAGAAATCTCACCACCCTCAACAATACCAGAATCGATACGTACATGTGGCCACTGAGGCCAGTCCAACATCAAGATATCGCCAGATTGCGGAAGATAACCACCGTAGGCATCTTCAGCATTCAGCCTGGCTTCAATCGAGTGACCACGTAACATCGGCGTTTCGGGCAATGCTCCGCCATGCGCGATCTCAATTTGCGCAGCGACCAAATCGATGCCGGAAATCATCTCGCTCACGGGATGCTCTACTTGGAGTCGTGTGTTGACTTCGAGAAAATAATGACGGCCATCAGGGCCCACCAGAAACTCCACGGTTCCCGCGCCTGAATAACCCACAGCTTCAGCCAGACGAATGGCACTCTCAGCTAAACCCTTACGGGTTTCGTCGGAGATAAACGTAGCCGGCGCCTCTTCGAGTACTTTTTGATAACGTCGCTGTAAGCTGCACTCTCTCTCACCTACAACCATCGCATTTTTACCATCACCAAGAATTTGAATCTCAATGTGCCGCGCAGGGTGGATGTACTTCTCTAAAAGTAAGCGGCCATCTCCAAACGCTGCTTCGCCTTCACGGCTCGCTGACTCGTACGCATCAGCAACTTCGTCAGGTCCAAAGACTTTACGCATCCCTTTACCGCCACCACCTGCCGACGCTTTGAGAAGAACTGGATAACCTACTTTTTCGGCAAGCTCTTTGGCAACTTCAGGTGAATCGCAAACCTCTGCTCCATCGATAACTGGCACATCGTGCTTCATCGCCAACACGCGCGCTGCGCGCTTATCGGCGAATGCATGCATCGCTTCAACGCTTGGGCCAATGAACACAATCCCGGCTGCTTCGCAGGCTGCTACAAAGTCGGCGTTCTCTGCTAGAAACCCATAACCTGGGTGGATAGCCGTTGCCGAAGTTTGCTTCGCTGCTTCAATGACTTTTTCAATATCGAGATATGCACGTGGCTCACCAATACACACAGACTCATCCGCCAGCCATACATGTGGGTTACCCGCATCAACTTCACTGTAAATCGACACTGAATCGATAGAGCGCTCTCGAAGCGTACGTAGAACACGGCAAGCGATTTCGCCGCGATTTGCTACCAATACTTTCATCGCCAACCTGGCTTTCTCTTCTCAAGAAATGCGGACAAACCCTCTTGCCCCTCTTTCGATACTCGCAGCCGTGCAATGGTCTGCACAGCATACTCCAGAGCATCCTCACGAGGCCGGGTTGTCACTTCTGTAATTAGTTTTTTCGATTCTTTCACTGCGATTGGACCATTGCCTGTTACCGATTGTGTCAGTTCACCGATTTTCAGGTCCAAAGCTTCATCGTCGGCAACGACTTCACTCACCAAGCCAATACGGCAAGCCGTCTGGGCATCAAAAATTTCGCCGGTCACAAAATAACGCCGAGCGTGATTCACGCCGATTTTAGCAACAACAAACGGTGAGATCACCGCCGGTACGATTCCCAGTCGAACTTCAGTCAGTCCAAACTTGGCCCGTTCGGTTGCTACAACGATGTCGCAACATGCAACAAGCCCCACACCGCCGCCAAGCGCTGCGCCATGGACGCGTCCAATGACCACACCGGCGAAGCTATCAATCGCATCGAAAAGCCCGAGCATCGCACGGGCATCATCGGCATTTTGTTCCTGGGTATATGTTGCGCTTTTCTTCATCCAATTGAGGTCAGCGCCCGCACAAAAACTTTTACCCACGCCCTCTAAGACGACCACTTGAACGCTTTCGTCCATCTCACGAAAGACCTGCGTAAGTTCTACAACCACTTGGTCGTTAAATGCATTACGCACATCTGGCCGGTCTAGGGTGACCGTGGCCACGCGCCCCGTCTGTGAAACATTGAGAGTTTCCATCGTCTACATCCTGAATACGGGTGTGTCGCCGCGCTTCACTGGAGCATTCAGTGTGGCAGATAGCGCCATACCGATTACTTCCCGAGTTTCACTGGGTAAAATAATACCGTCGTCCCAAAGCCGTGAGCTACCATAGTAGGGGTCTCCCTCACGCTCGTATTTTTCAAGTACTGGCTTTCGAATGGCTTCCTCTTGTTCAGCGGTCATGGTTTCGCCATGACGCTCCATTTGGTCCTTCTTAACCTGAACCAGAACGCTCGCTGCTTGCTCCGCGCCCATCACGGAAACCCGCGCATTAGGCCACAAGAACATGAAGCGAGGCAGATAGCCGCGGCCACACATCGCGTAGGTTCCGGCACCATGAGAGGCTCCGATAACCAGCGTGATTTTAGGCACTGTCGCAGTGGCAACCGCCTGGACCATCTTGGCTCCATGCTTTGCAATTCCGCCTTCTTCATAACGCTTACCCACCATGAATCCGGTGATGTTTTGCAAGAAGAGAAGTGGGATTTTACGCTGGTTGCACATCTGAACGAAGTGAGCACCCTTCATGGCTGACTCACTGAAGAGCACACCATTGTTGGCTACGATACCTACTGGGTAGCCCATCCAACGGGCAAAGCCGCAAACGAGGCTTGAACCATAAGAGGCTTTGAATTCGTGGAAACGCGAACCATCAACCAAACGTGCGATAATTTCATGAACATCGAATGGCACTTTTGAATCCGCTGGTAAAACACCAGAGATTTCATCAGGACTGTAGAGAGGCTCTTCTGGCTCTTTGATGTCCAGGTCCACTTCTTTCATGGTCCCAAGGTTTTCAACGATGTTTCGGCAAATATGCAGTGCCTCTTCTTCGTCGGCTGCTAAGTGATCCGTGACGCCTGAAACCTGTGAGTGCATGGAGCCCCCACCCAAGTCTTCGGGACTGACTTCTTCACCAGTGGCCGCCTTCACCAAAGGAGGGCCTGCAAGGTAAATCGTACCGTTGCCTTTGACGATGATATTCTCATCTGCCATCGCCGGAACGTAAGCACCGCCCGCTGTACACATGCCAAGCACAACCGCAATTTGCGGGATGCCGGCTGCGCTCATGGTCGCCTGGTTGTAGAAGATACGCCCAAAGTGTTCCTTGTCGGGGAAGACTTCTGCCTGGAGAGGCAAAAACGCACCACCAGAATCCACGAGGTAAATACAGGGAAGCCTATTTTCGAGGGCGATTTCTTGGGCACGAACGTGCTTCTTAACCGTCTCGGGGAAATAGGTTCCACCCTTTACCGTGGAGTCGTTGGCAACAATCATACATTCGCGGCCGCATACGCGCCCCACACCTGTAATGATTCCGCCAGCAGGTACCTTATCGTCATGTTGACCAAAGGCTGCCATGGCAGAGAGTTCTAAAAACGGTGTGCCTGCATCCAATAGCTTGTCGATGCGTTCACGGGGCAAAAGCTTGCCACGTTTTTTTTGGGTTTCACGGGCCCGCTCTGAACCGCCTTGGGACACCTTTTCCAGCCGCTCACGGAGAGTATCCGCAAGAGCATGGTGGTGCGCCTGGTTGGCGGCAAAATCGGGAGAACTTTTCTGAATTTGTGTATTTAGACTGTCCATCGTGGGCCG
The DNA here is from genome assembly GCA_018668695.1 of Deltaproteobacteria bacterium. Classification (NCBI taxonomy): domain Bacteria; kingdom Pseudomonadati; phylum Myxococcota; class Myxococcia; species Deltaproteobacteria bacterium. Next base: position 36,803 of record JABJBS010000336.1, on the reverse strand, counting down.
AAAAACCACAAACTTCCCCTACCGCGCAAGGGGCCCTGCGTCGAAATGGAAAGTGGCCGACCAGATGGGATCATTGAACCTTCATGAAGATGTTCGGATTACGCCGTGAATACTCGATAAGCGTCGGTAAATAGGAGACAAGTGGCGGACAACGCACACCCGTTCCGTCCAGCGCCTCCATTGTATTTTGTACGTCGTATGAGATCGGATGGTTAAAATAAGTGATGGCCTGTCGCTGAATTCCCACCAAACGTTCAATCGGCTTCACGCTGAGCAGCGCTTCCATCCACCTTGAAGGTACAGAACCAATCACTGGGGCTCGGTCCATTGCCTCGACCACAAGACCAATAATATCGCTTGCTTGGAGCGGGTTAGGATCGGCCAGCTGAAAAACTTTCCCCAAAGCGCCTTCTTGATTGGAAATCGTTGCCATCGCCTTGGTCAGAAAATCGACCGGTACAACATTCACTGTGGCCTTCGAGGTTCCAACATTCACCATGGGTAGCCAGCTTGGCAAACGCATCAGGAGTTGAAAAATCACGTACGGGCCATCGCCTTTGATGGTTTCCCCAGTCTCAGAGTCTCCAACCACAATCGCCGGTCTAAAAATAACCGTGGGTATTTTGTCCCAACGGTGCTGAACCAACTTCTCAGCCCAAAACTTGGTCGATTCATAATGATTCTTAAAATCTTGCGCACAGTCGAGTTCGTTCTCGTAACACATGCCGCTGCGCTTACCCGCAACGTAGCAAGTCGAAATATAAAGCAGCCGCTCAAAATTAGGCAAAGTCTCGCAAAAGTCGAGTACATGCTGTGTGCCATCCACATTCACGCCATAGGCAAATGGAAGGGGTACGCTTAAGTCGTAAACAGCTGCCAAGTGCCAAAGCCGCACAATCTTCTTACGAATAGGCTTAAGCGTCTCTGCATCAATTCCTAAATCCCGGCGCCGAATATCGCCCTCAAGAATCGTCCAAGAATCTTTGAACTCAGGAAACTGACTCTCGAGTCCCGCACATTGTTCACCGGCTTTTTGGATAAAAGGAGTTAAGACGACGAAGTAATAATGATGCTGTACTTCCTGGCTCGTGAGTAAATCTTTCATAAGCCGACCCGCGATAAAGCCTGGGAAACCGGTTACCATGACGCCTGGGTTTTTCATCTTATCCTCCGATACCGTGGTTTGATCTCGACGCGTTGTGTCGAGCATTGCTACCATAGAGCTTGCCAAGTGACCAGGGCTCTCCATTTTTCACCCGCCGACGACAATTCTGGTTCGTTTAGCCCTCTTTTTCATTGATCTGAAACTCGACTACAGTAATTCTGGATAAGCTATGCCAATATTGTTGGTGCAGTTCAGGCGGTCTCGATTCTCAATCGATTCAGCTCAGGGGGAAATCAATGGACCATTCGCACGATGTGTTGCGCTTTTTTCTGCACGGCGTTCAAGACTCAACAGCAGCCACGCATGCCACACTCTTCGTTCCCTCGCCCTCTTCATCTCGCAGTCATACATTGCTTGTGCACGCCGGTGAGGGTCAGCCTTTGCCCGAGCTGCATTCGTTAGACACTGCCTATTCCTATCTAGACCGGCTTGATACCGGAGATTTCGACCAACTCGACATCGCTCCTGGACTACAAGGATGGCTTGGCTCCGCACACATGCCTGTGAGAAGCCATGAAAAATTTGGTCTCATTTTTCCTCTCCTACTTGGCCAGAGCCCGCTTGGGCTTCCGGAACTTGATCCCAACACCATTCCTCCCGCCACGAAATGGCAACGCCGTAGCAGTGACCACCGCCAAGTCAATCTGACCCAAATCAAACCACCTGCTTGGTTTGGACTGACCTTCGATTCACAAGAAAAGCTCGACCAGTTTATTGAGGGCTCCCAGCAGCCCACGTCCAAAGAACTCACTCTACACTGGCTCTTCTCACTTGGCGGGGCCATGGGCCGGCACATAAGCCGGGTACGCTCTGTTTTGCATGACTCTCTAACGGGACTCCCTGGTCTCAGTGAGCTGCACCAAATGACGGCCGAACTTATTCGCGAAGCCAATATTGGCGGGCCTCCCCTCTCACTCTTGATGCTCAACCCAACAGACTATGGCCGGATCAATGATGCTCTGGGCCAAGAAGTTGCCGATGACCTTCTCAATAAAATGGCCCATGTTTTACGAGGCAATCTGAGAAGCACCGATTTCATGGCACGGTTTGGCGGTGCAGTCTTTGCAGTTCTTCTTCCGGATACCGGAGAGAGCAATGCCTTAATTGTAGCGAGTCGACTGGTTGAACAAACTGAAGCGCGCGTGAATGAACTGGTTGAAGTGAACCTTCAGCTTCACTGCGGCATGAGTGTGTACAATGCGAAAAATCCGCGACAACCCGAACTGATGATTCAACAAGCGGCTCAAGCACTCGGCAAAGCTCGGCTCTCCATGAACCAAGTTGAACTTTGGCATCCCGGGCAGCTTGTTAGCACCAAGGCCATCGATCCACTCACCAGCGTTCTCACAGGTGATATGACCCGGGACTACAGACGCATGTCTTTGATGTGGGATACCGTTCGTACAATCGCCGCCAATCAAGAGCCTGAAAGTATCATTGGTAATTCAGCCGACAGCCTTCGACACACTTTTCGAGCCCACAGCCTCTACATTTTTCGTAAAGAGGAAGACGAAAGTCTCAAACTGATACAACGTATGGTCAGCCCTGAAATGATAGCCAAAGGCCATTACGATAATGCCAACGAAGTCCTTCCTGGAGAAGCTAAATTGGTAGACAGAGCAGTCGAGGCTCAAGCGATCTTAGGCTGCGGCGTAGAAGGTATCGACGATACTCAAACCAACCTTGAGTTCAGAGCCATCGCGATTCCCATGCTCGCAGACGATAAATGCCACGGCTGTATCTACATGTCCCATACCGGCGAGGGTCATTGGCTTGATGTAACAGATGTCTTATTTTTACAGGGCCTCTCAACTCAGCTGGCGATGGCTCTTGATAGAGCACTGCTGGCAAAACAAGAACAGCGTAACCAAGAAGAGCGGCGCAAAAAATTGCGCGACGAATTTGATACACTTCGAAAAGCTTTTGGCAAAGTAAAACTCGTATACAACAGCCCAGCCATGGAGGAGCTACTCTCCTCCGCTCGGCGGGTAGCCACCACCGAAGCGACTATTCTTATCACCGGTGAAAGTGGAACCGGTAAAGGCATCTTGGCCCAAACCATTCACAACTTAAGCAACCGCCACGACCGTCCCTTTGTAACCGTTGACTGCAGTAGCATCTCGCCAAACTTGATTGAGAATGAACTCTTCGGCCACGTTCGAGGTGCTTATACGGGCGCTGAAAGCTCTAGTATGGGGCGTATTGCTGAAGCCAATGGCGGCACAGTTTTCATCGATGAGATCGGCGAATTGCCACTTGAGGTCCAAGGTAGACTCCTGACTTTTGTTCAAGACCACCGCATCTCGCCTGTCGGTGCCACCCGCTATCAACAAGTAGATGTAAGAATCATCGCTGCCACCAACCGCGACTTAGAGCGCGAAGTTTCCAGCGGTAAATTTCGCCAAGATCTGTATTACCGGCTCAACGTCGTAACATTTGCGATTCCGCCACTACGAGATCGCAGAGAAGAAATCGCATTGCTCACGCGCTACTACATTGAGCAGTTCAGCCTTCAATACCAAAAGCGCATCGATGGGCTAAGCGATGAAGCAGAGCTTGCCATGCTTTCCTACAACTGGCCGGGCAATATCCGTGAACTACAAAACAAAGTAATGCGGGCTGTGATTTTGTGTACTGAAAACGAACTGCAGCTTCAAGAACTCGACATTCCACTCAGTCCTGCAATACCGGTTGAAAACCGGCAGATCACCCAAGCCGCAACCGCTGAGCAATCACCTCAACCGCCGCAGACAGTAGAGAGCGATTCAGGCATCGCTCCTGCGATGCAGCTGCGACACTGGCTCAGCCGAGATGTCACCGCTTGCATTGACTCGCTTCCTTCCATGCCTCCTCCGGTTGCTCTCTGGCTCACGCTTTCATTTGTAGAAGCCGCCCAGACCATTTCATCAGACATATCGAAACGTGAACCCGGCAGCGTCACCCGAAGGGCGGCCAAACTCCTCGGTGTTCCTGAGTCCACATACCGTCGGCGGCTCGGGGAAATTAACCACGGGAGTAAAGATGTTGGCCGGCGGGAAATCTGGGCATCTCGCAGCCAAGTTCTTCAGAAACTTGTTGAAGCCAATGAGCAAACCGCCGACAACTTACTCGAAGGTTGGAAGGGGTCACTTTTAGCAGAAGTGTTAGATCGGCTGGGTAACAAGACGAAAATCGCAGCCTCCATGATGAACACCACAGAGCAAACCCTACGAAAGTGGCGTAAAGAGCAACCCTGATCACCCAAGCGGGCTCCTACCCCCTTGAGTCTTTTCGCAGCGCGTCATAACCTCAATCATTCCATTGGGCACCCTACCCTTGCTCCATTTGTACGACCTATATATAGGCAGTTCCCGTCGGAAGCCTTTCCAGTAAAGGGCCCAACCCAATTCGTTAGTAGAGGTATGTCATGGAAAACATCTATAACCCAACGCCTGAGCATAAGGCCCTTCGTGAAATGGTTCGTCAATTTGCCGAGCGCGAAGTGGAGCCACAGGCCGCAGAAAACGACCGCACTGAAACTTTTAACATTGCGCTCTTTCGCCAACTCGGAAGCCTCGGGCTTTTGGGCATCACCGTTCAAGAAGAGTTTGGTGGATCAGGCATGGATGCAGCCGCGGCTGTGATTGTGCACGAGGAACTCTCAGCGGTAGATCCTGGTTTTACCCTGGCTTACCTTGCTCACTCTATGTTGTTTGCCAACAACCTCGCACACAACGGCAACAAGGCGCAGTGTCAGAAGTATTTACCTGGAGCATCCACGGGAGAACTTATCGGCGGCATGTGCATGAGCGAACCAGCGGTCGGGACCGATGTTCTCGGAATGCAAACTTCTGCTAAAAAAGATGGCGATAGCTACGTAATCAATGGTGCCAAAATGTGGATCACCAACGGTGCCATCAGCAATACCGAACTCGGTGACATTTTTCTCGTATACGCCAAAACCGGTGAGTCGAGTAAAAGCGCTTCACTTTTCCTCGTTGAAAAAGGCACACCCGGTTTTAGCCTCGGACAAAAGATCCATGACAAATTAGGCATGCGTGCTTCGACCACTGCAGAGCTCGTATTCGAGGACTGCCGTATTCCTGCAGAAAATCTTGTAGGCAGCGAAGGTGAAGCTGTGAAGCACATGATGCGTAACCTTGAGCTCGAGCGACTCACGCTCGCAGCCATGAGCCTTGGGATTGCAAGACGAAGCATTGAGATCATGAATCGTTACGCCAATGAGAGACATGCATTTGGTAAGCCGCTGCGACACTTTGGTCAGATTCAGCGACACATTGCAGAATCCTATGCGGAGTACATGGCTGGCAAAGCCTACGTTTACAGCACGGCAGCCAACCTGAAGCTTGATTCGTCTGGTAACCGACTCGACTCTGATGGCGTTAAACTCTACGCCGCAACGATGGCTAAAAACGTCGCGGACAGAGCCATTCAAGTTTTGGGCGGATATGGCTACGTCGGTGAATATACCGTTGAACGCCTCTGGAGAGACGCCAAGCTGCTTGAAATCGGCGGCGGTACCAATGAAGCGCACCACAAAAACATGACAAGAGAGTTAAGCAGTACTCTCAAGTTGGACTAATTTATTTTAAACGGGGAACCTACTATGAAAGCACTATCACAGATCACTATGATTTTTGTTCTTGGCCTTAGCTTGGCAGTCTTTGGCTGCGGCGGCGAAGACACTCCAAAGGACCAAACAGGAGCAGAAGATAACACTGGATCCACTGACGGCGGCGATACAACAGGCACAGACAACACCGATACATCAGGTGGCGATACTTCAGGTGGAGACACATCGGGCGGAGACACTTCAACCGGCGATATCACGGCTGAATGTACTCAGGTATGCGAATACCTTCTCTCATGCCTTGGCCAACTTGTATGCGACCCAGCACTCGGTGAACTTGATGCTGCCGGTTGTGTTCAAAACTGCGTAGCACGCGGCGAAATGGACCAAGCTTCTGCAGCCAACTACGTTACTCAAAGCTGTGATGACATCAACCGAGCTCAGTGTAATGCAGAGCCTGAGCAGTTCGCAAATTGCGACTGCCCACAAGCTGCGCAAGGTAACTGCCCAGAAGGCCTCTTCTGCACAATTCCTCTGACCGATCAAAACGGTAATACTCTCTATGCATGTGGTGATGAAGCCGGTGCGGCACCAGTAGAGGCTGACAGCTGCTCACAAACAGAACCTGCATGTACCGATACAACTCAGCAGTGCATCTTGTTTGGCGCCGGCGGCGCCGAAGGTTCTTGCTTATCTTTATGTGAGCAGTAAGTCGCTTGAAGATTCCAACTAAGCCCTTTCGGGCTTAGCCAAACGCGCCAACAACATGGGTGACCGCAGTGGTCACCCGGCGCATCAAATCATACATTTCAGTCATCGGTTCGAAGATTTCTTGATGAACTTCTTTGTACCCTTGTGCCTCGTCACTCACGTAACTGGCTTGCTCTCCATAGGCTCCGCTTTCAATCGGTTGACCATCTGTAGGAAAGGCATCGCCTAAGACTTTCATCGACGGTAATACACTAAGCCGTAAAAGCTCTTGCATGACTTCACCGATGGTCATTGACGACTGTGAACTAAACCGGGGGACCTGAACAATCATGAGAAAGAACTCTTGAATCAAGCCAACGCGAAGACCATGCAGTAAATCCAGTTCATCGCGAGCTGTTTCAGTGATCCCAACCGGTCGGCCGCCAATGGCTTCGAAGCCAGCATCGAGATCCATTAAATCTTCTCGGAAAATTCTAAAAATGCGCCGAAGACCTTCATAGGTTTCACCGCCACCTAAGAGGCTCACAACTCGTCTCATCCTGCGCTTACGGGTTGGATCAGATTCGGTCTCTGCCAGTGCCAGCCAATGGTCTGGATCAAAGAGGCTAATATAAGCCGCCAAAACATCTGGGTTCGTTAAACTTCGGGCGTAACTCACCAAGCTCATAAAGCGGCGGCAACGGCTGGAGTTTTCATACATCGAAACAAATTGTTCCAAATCGTTGGAAATCGCTGCGCCCAAACCACCGATGGAGTTGGCAAGAAATCCCAACTGCTGCAGCGTCGCATTGTGCGGAATAGCTCTAATTTGCGATGGGTGATTGCTGCGATTCACACCGCCATCATGCTGTCGACGCGAAACTCTGGACCCGGTTTTATACAAAAGGTTGGTTCCAAAAGCATCAAGTAAGGTCCCATAACTGGGATTGTCCATGACGTTTTCATTGAACTCTTTTGCAGTAATAAAGAAATCTAGTGAATGGTCTGTGTCATCGTAAAACGCGTCACTTGCATCCGACTCTTCTGGGTCCAGCGTGTTCTCAAGAAGCCGCGCCAGCGTTGCAAAGGCCAAGGACTCGTTCTTGAAAAAGAGGTACCCATCTCCGCCCTGGAAACTAAGCTCCTGCTTAAAGAGGAGACCCGCTTCTTCAATGAGTTTTCTGCTCTTTTGCGGCGAAGTATAATTTAAACGGTCTGAAAAACTAACTGGGTGTGAACCTCGCCCGATCGACTCACCGTGAGTATCGAAAATTAAAAGTTCGATACCGTCTAAACCGTGGCGTGAAAGCATTCTTGCCATCTTCATTCGCAATCGCTCGATGGCCATACTGGCAGCCGGCTGGCCCAGGTGACGACCTGCATCGGAGAAGCCAGTCTGAATTGCGATGCGACCGCGCTCCTCAACGTATTTTCTATAATGAGGAATATCTAAGAGCTTCTCTATCACCGAGTCTGCGCGTTCGAGCGCGGTTTCAGTTTCAAACAGAGGAGAGATATCAACGTGCTCCGCAACACCAAAGAGGCGAGCAAAGTACAATGCCGTTAAGATTGTAAATGCGGTGTCGCATTCTGCAATGAGAAAACGAATAGGATGGGTTGAGTCGATGTAACGCATCATTTGAGCAACGATCATAAACAATCGTTTACCACTGGTTCTCTCAGCCATAATGGAGCCCACATTAATCGATACGGGCTCTAAATCATCAAAGAGTGCACTTAACTCGTTAAGATAGCGTCTTCGGTTACCTGGCTCATCCGGCGAGCCTTCCATTTTCAAAACACCGCGAATAGCATTGTGCAACTGCGAAGAGTTAAGGCGCACGTGGGTGTGGGCCATACCCAAACCATGGTTTGCCATCTCTGCGCGTAAGATGCACAAGGCCCGAACCATGTCATCTTCAGTGGCACTATCAATCGCTTCACTAAGAAGCCCCACACACAAAGACGTATCGGTCAGCCGAACATCAAGACTGCGGGCCAATTGCTTGCCCAGGTGCTCTACTGCTTCATTCTCATTACAATCACGAGATAGAACATCGATATCCGAAGCGACCGCGTATTCCGTCGCTCTTAATTTTTCTTCGATTTGTTTAAGGGCTGTCGTGGCCGCAGGACTGTTTTCAAGAACTGTCGAGAACATATTTCGAATCGACGCGAGTTCACTCAGGTAAACTCTAAGCTGTTCAAGCTCGACCTTCATACGTGCGCGAAATGTGTCATGCCAGAGGATGTCGCTTCGGCCATCCAGGTCATAACCAACCCAGCTTGCTACGGTCATCAAACGCGGCGAAAGGCCGTTCCACTCTTGTGGGTAATGCTCCTTCGCCACATCCAGCGCAACTCCATAAACGCGGCGAAGCGCCCAATGTAAATTGCCAATGGCTTCAAGAGAAAGCGTATGCTCCTTGCTTAGATTCACAGGATCGTCTGGTGCATGAACTTCACTGGCAACCAAATCCTGGAGGGCGCTTCGGTCTTCCTCATCAAGCTCAGACCCGCCTTCGGCGTTATCCAGCGCAAGTCCTGCCAATGCTTCATACAACTTATCTGAAAGTCCGAAAGTTGGGTGGGCGGTCATGACAACGCCGAGCCACTCGCGGTTGAGCGTTTTCTCAAATGCCTCAAAGTTCTCGCACTTTTTGGCAATGCCGCCGAAGAGTTCCTCGAGCCGCGCTGTATTGCGGTGGATACTCATCTCCCCAAGGTAGTCGCCAAGTCTCGTGGCCCTTCGCAGAAATGCTGCGCTGGAAGAACTTTGAATAACCGCGCTCAACTCAGATAGGGAAGTCTGCTCAGTCGTAAGCTTTTTAGATATCTCCAGCCCCAATAATGAGATTGGATTACTAAGTGGATTGCTTCCCGCCAAAACTCGGTATTGACCAAGGCTTTCACGTAAATCGGTGTAAAAGGCTTCGGTCTCGGAGCTTCTGCTTGCATTCATAAGGCTACTGCTAGACATCGTGATTTCAATCCTCGTGAATATGAACTGATTTCATAGCATCACTTGGAGGCTACTTGAAATCATTGGTTTTGAGGAATTCGTCGAGGAAATCGGAAAATACAGGTTTTTTATTTACGCGTGGCCCATTCACCAAGGCCCAATCGCTCCCAAACCGGCTGCCGGGTGTCGTCCCCAACACCTTTCGACATCTCAAACTTCGCGGCAAATCTTCCAAACTGCCAAGCAAATGTTGAGAGCATCAATCCAGCCACCACATCAATGGCCCAGTGCCAGCGAAGGAACATAGTCGAAACGATAATATTGATGGCAAAAAATGCCAGAACAGGCCAGATCCATTTCACCACTCGGTGCTTGCGATTTGAAAAAGCCCAGAGTGCGAAGAATGTAGGGTAAGCTGTATGAAGCGATGGAAAGATATCCAAAACTGCACCCACGGAAGCCACAGTACCCATCACCATTTCTAAAAAGACTCCGCCATGCAGCGGCTCAGCAAACTCGATGGCTGCATAAGGGCCGACGCCCGGAACGAACGTGTAACCGCTGTGACCCAATGAACAAACAATGGTTGCTCCCAGCATCAGCTCAACCAGCATTCTGCCGTGGGCTAAAAACAGCCACGGGATAGTCATAAGACCCAAAATGAAAAAGTAGCTCCAATAGAAAAAAGCCAACCACTCGGTGACTGCTACAGTATTGAACTGAGCCATCCACACTGAAGGCGTTTGCCCTAAGACAGCGATGTCTATTTCCATCAATTCAATATCGAGAAGAACCGGGGCCAGTCCCGGTAAAACCCACTTGAGAACAAAATATGAACCAGCGATGCTTAGAAACATGCCAACCCTATAAATCAATGCTCGAATCGAGCCCTGGGGCAGTAAACGGCTTCGCACTGAGAAAATCGTAATGAACGTGAACAAGAGCAAAACGCCCTGCCAAAGTCGGCCCTCCTCGGCTTGTGCGCTCTCGGGCGCAATCAGGATTCGGACCCAAAGGTAGCTATGAAAAACGAGGGCAATCCAATCTTGTATCGCCAGATTTCTAACGAGCGAACGACCAAGCGCTAAGGTCTCAGTCTCGCTAAAAGCGCTCGTGTTGGATGTAAGGTTTGTCGACATACCCAGAAACTCACCCTAAAATCATTCATGTCATATGTTCACTCGGGGACAGGACCTAAGCCTATATCCGCACGCGGGTCTTCGCATATGTAGCCAGTCGCGGCTACCACAGAAATACTTGCGCCACACTTTTTCAGAACAAAACGAGGATACCCAGCGTCGAAAGATTCCTAGTAAGGTATTGAATTATCATACCAACGCGGGCTTAAATGCAGATTCACGGGTAAAATAAAGGAAAACATAAGCCATGACCGTTGATTCCTCACAGCAATTTCAGAGGTGCAACTCGCTCCCCAAAACGACTTTATTCCTTTTATTATCAGCGCTTACGTCTCCATCTATTGCATGGGGACAACTCGCAAAACCTCTGGAGCCCAAAACCAGCCACCAAGACACCTACGCAGAATCTATCACCGCGGTAGCCGATTTCTCCGATGGCACCTACTTGTTGGTGCAATATTTCGTCACAAATGTTGGCATGGGCAGTGGAAAAGGTGCCTGCAAAGTGATCGTCCTCAAAAAAGGTGAGGAACCATACTCAGAAGGCGAAGAGGTCAAAAAGAGTAAATGGGGTTACGAGCGGGAGTCTCAAATGCTGAAGATGGCTCGCTGTAGCATTCAAAACCAAAAAGATGGTGTGGCTCTGGTGGGTACCGTTGAGGACTTCAGCTTCGACTTGAAATACCAAACCCGGGCCAAACACATCCCCATCCCCGACAGCTTTTTGAGTAACGGTAAGGACTTTTACGAGTACGAAATTTACGTTCCTTGGAGCCGAGTCTCAGGCCATCTGACCCGAAAAAACCAAGAACCCGTTGCAGTAAGCGGTTTTGGCGCGGTCGACCACTCACGTTCCACCACAATGCCACGCGACATTGCATCCCGCTGGATCCACTTTCTGGGCTTGCATGAAGGCAAACGCTGTATCGTCAGAATGCGGTTCCCCAATGAGAAAACTCCGCCCAGTGTCTGGATTTGGCGCGAAGGTGAGAGCAAACCCACCCTACTCGGAAGCATGCAGTTTACCGCCATGGACAAAGTCCCAGAGGGTGACGGATTTAAACTCGAGGCCAAACTCAAAGACGACCACCTTGTCTTCACCGTTCAAACATTTCTTTACCGTTACGCTCCTCTCGAAGAATACGGTTTATTAGGAGCCATGCTCCAACCTTGGGTTGGAAAGCCGGAAACGCGTACCTACCGGGCCAACCTCAAGGATGCTAAAACAGGAATCGATTCTCCAGGAATCCTATCAATATCAAGTAATTACAAATGATCAGCCCGTCATTGGTCCCACCAAAGTAAGTAGTCTTCGTGTAGACAGATGTATGGCCACTATACTAGCGTCCATGGCTCAGACGCTCGGGGGCTATCTATGAAACATTCAGATCTTATTATTCCTGTTCTTGTATCCAGTCTTTTTTATCTACTTACGAGTGGATGCGCGGAAGAAGTCGCTGAACCGGCAGAGACCATTTGCATCCCGGACCGTGATGCCTTTGAGATGCACGCGCGACCTGCATTCGAGAAGAACTGCGGCACCTGTCACGGCGAGGTTCAAGATTACGGTGCACCCGTCAGCCTCTTAAATTACGATGAAATGATAGCCGGCGAGCCTGGAGAGAGACTGGTTGATAAAATCACGCCATCTCTTAATTCACGCGCTATGCCACCTGCGCCCTTCGGGGCACCCAGCCACAACGATTTTGATACCATGGTTCTTTGGTCGAGTTGCGGCATGGAGCATCCGGACTACCAGGAAGGTCTCACCGCCAACGCTCCCGTCTTTCTTCCTCCAAGCGATCTCCCCACTGAAACCGACGTTTGGACCATCAGCGCAAACGACTTTGAAGTCAGCCCAAACTGGAACAACCGATATCAATGCTGGGCTGTTGATGTCCCTTTTGACGAGCCTCAACTTATCAAACGGTTTGAAATGCAATTGGACGACACCCGGGTTCTGCATCATGCTGTGCTCTACCGAGACCCCAGCAAACGTCACAACGGCTCATTTCGATGCAGCGGCGTACCCGGAGACACCGACTTTCTCTACGGCTGGGCGCCTGGTCAAGATGCCATTCAGTTTCCTGAGGGTGGTCTTCTCGTAGAGCCTGGTGAACGCTATGTTTTCCAAATCCACTACAACAACTCTGCCGGTATCGAGAACGTAAAAGATAAAACGAGCATCAATATCTACCACGGCCCGACCGGCACCGATGAGACCGAGTACGGTATGATTGTCCCCGGCCCCAATATGATTGTTGTCAGTCCGGAGGCCTCGATGGTGGTCACAGGGGTATGCGAGATTAAAGAAGAGATTACTTTGCTCGCTGGTATGCCTCATATGCATGAAACTGGCATGAGCTTTCGTTCCGATGTGGTGCGAGCCGACGGAACACGTATCAACTTGATTGAGTTAACCGGTTGGTCATTCGAGGCGCAACTTTTCTATGAGATGCCCATTACTCTCTATCCTGGTGACCAGCTGGAAACGACTTGCGGGTTTTACAATTCTGACCCTCAACGAACCGTCTTCTTTGGCGACGGAACGGAAGACGAAATGTGCTTCAACTTCCTCTACGCAACACCTACCCGTGGCATGAGATTTTGTAATGATCGGCATATTTTCGAATAGCTAGGCATACACGCTCATACATCGAGATCATTCTGAACGAGTTCGCGTTGAACCGCCCGGCACTAGCCGGTACTCTTTGGTGGGGTATCTCTTCATCATGAGGGAGTAAAATGCAGGAACAAATTCGGGTTGAGTCGTTTATCCCAGTGCTATCAGGCCAAACTGAGTTCTTCTCAATTGGCAACACCGGTATGGGCTTTGAATCCCCTAACGGTTCCTTCGAACACGTCACTCTTGAAGAGCAGCCTTTCGTCAAACTCATCGATGGTCAAAAATCGCTTGAACAAATCATTGACGTTGCCTCCTCCGACGGACGCCTTTTATCCACGCGGGCGCTTCTGCAACTGATTCAAAAACTCTCGTCACATGGTTGCCTTGAGCAAAGCCATGAAGAGCTCAGTCGCTTCGGTTTTCAAACTCCACGAAAACCAAAAGGCCTCGGCCGTAAGCTACTGAACCTGTTTTTCAATGTTACGCTTAGCTCAAAAAAGACAACCACCGCTGAGTCGCCCAAAATACTGCCACTGGGTACGGGCACTCTTGCCTCGGTATTAATAAGTTCTGTCTTGGCGGCAAGCTCCTTACTGGTCTGGGGAGACCTCACTTTCGACGGGCCACCTATCAAGCTCGGTGAGAGCCACCTCGCCGGATTCTTTGCAATCTACATGGGCGGAGTACTTGCGCTTACCTTACGCAATATATTCCGCGTGTGGGCACTGGCCAGTAACGGACTTGCTCCCTATGCCCGAGGAATCGAGCTTCGACTTTTTCTTATCGCACCTCACATTGATGCACGTAATGCGTTTAGAGCCGGTATCCAAGGACAACGCTCGGTAGCTCTTGCTGGCCTTGCCGGCGCCGCATTGGCTGCCGCGCTTTGCTGCTTAGGGGTCACTTCGGACTGGTTTAGCACAAGCATTGGCAGTCACGGTTTCAAACTTGCCTGCTTTGGCTCATTGGGCGTTCTTCTCGGTTGTGCATGTCCGGTTGTAAAAAGTGACCTGGGTTTTTTATTAGACCATATGAACCACACCGGAGATGGGCGAAAGCACGCTGGAAGCTACGTCAGCACCCGCTATCTCAAAGGTCTTACCAAGCGCGATATGTTTGATGGTGAAGCCCGGCTCATCGCGCAAAGCCTCGGTACAGTGCTTTGGCTTTACCTTAGTTTCGTCTTAGGGGCCCGGCTCATCTCTGAAGTGTTGCTGCCCTCTACCCGCTCAATACTGCAAAGTCATAGCCTTGTAGACAGTCTCGCACTCGTAGGTTTTGTTGCTATTGTCACACTCACCGTCGCCGGGATTTTACTGACATTCATTTTAGGAATTGGCGGCGCACTCCTAAAGAGTCTTCCAACCCCATCCGTGGTTCCTAAATCTTTCACTCCCGATTTCTCGAAAGTTCAAGAGGCTCTCAGCAACAACCCACTCTTTGTGCAACTTAGCTCAGAAGCCATTCAAGAACTTGCAAATCAGGCTTCGGCTTTTAGCTTTAAGGCCGGTGACAGTATTATCAAAGAGGGCGACTGGGGCGAGTCTTTCTACATGTTAAGCGAGGGTGATGTTGAAATCATTCACACTGCACCCAGTGGCGTTGAAACAACGGTAGCCACTTTACATGCAGGCGATAGTTTCGGTGAAATGGCCCTTGTTCAATCAGAGCCGCGTAATGCTACGGTACGCGCTCTCGGTGCAGCTTCTGTTTGCAAGGTAGGCCGAGAGGCATTTCTCAAAGCGTTAGAAAACGCCAATCTTGACCGAGGACAAATAACGACAACCCTGCGCTCAACCAGTATCCTAAGGCGCTCCGAGCTCTTCAAAGGGCTCTCACCATGCTCTCTCAATAAACTTCTCTCACTCTGCAATCGCCAAACCGTTTCAACTGGAAAAGTTCTCGCGCAGGAGGGCGAACAAGGAGACCACTTCTTTATCATCGAGTCCGGTGCCGTCGAAGTAAACCAAGCTGGTCAAAATGAACCCGTGGCCGCTTTGGGCTCAGGAGATTTCTTCGGCGAGATTTCGCTGCTTTCAAATGTGCCACGAACAGCCACCGTAACCACAACCACTGAAAGCGTTCTGCTCACCCTTAACCGGCAAGACTTCAAAGACGTTATGGTGCATGATTTTCTCGCAGGGATTAGGCTTGAAAAAATAGCGCAAGAGCGAGCAAGCGGGGTGAAGTCATGATTAGTACGCTCATGAAACTTACCCCTCTTCTTGCTGCCGGAGTCGCCATTGGTGGAGGTAGCGAAGAAATCAGAAACCTCGGAACCGAAATGATCAACGTCGCGAAGGTCATCAAAACTACATCGGAAATGGAAGACATCGCTATGCAGATCTACGTTGATCTTCAATTCGATGAAGGAATCCCCGAGGACATTGTCGTCTACGCCCGCAACAACATGGACAGTACCAAAGGACTCGACACGGGCTTGGACGCCTGGGGCAATGAATGGCAACTCTACGTGGAAAATGATTCCTACTTCGTTCAATCTTGCGGTATAGACGGGCTCTGCGCGACCCAAGACGATTACTTTGAAATCATCGTTGACGCTCAAGGTAGAAGACGCGGAAGAGCACCCAGTGAGGCCTACGATCCAGAATCCGCAATGAAACAGCTCATCGAGCGTAAACAAGATATTGACCAACGCATGCTTAAAAAACTCGAAGATGAAGTAGAGAAATACAAGGCTCTCCAACAAGCAGACGAGTAAAAAAGACGACAATGCCTTCGGGCCCGCCAGTTTTTTCTATCCACGAATTAAGAACACTTGTTTGGTCTTAAATTTCAACACCTCCCTAAGCCATTTTTTAGTTTCACAACTGTTGAGACTCTCTATTTCCATTTGGCTTTCGCCATCACATTCCGCTATATCGCCCACTGTGAACCGATAGGCGAAAATTCTTACGGGAGCTGCAAGTAGATATGGATCAAGCAAAAACCCATTTAACGACTTCCAAACAATGGGTTGGTAGCCCCGTGGAACTAAGCGAGGGTAAAGCCGTTGTTGAATTGGAAACCCTCCCAGACATGGCAGTCGATGATTTTAATCTGGTTCATGGTGGTTTCATTTTCGGACTTGCCGACTACGCAGCCATGCTATCCATTAACCATCCCAATGTGGTTCTGGGTGGCTCTTCAAATCGGTTTTTAAAACCAGTTGTCGCAGGCGAAAAAGTCGTAGCAATCGCAACGCTTGCCCGCCAAGAAGGCAAAAAAAATATTATCGAAGTCGTCGTCAACCGTGGTGATGAAGCAGTTTTTACCGGTGAATTCACCTGCTTTATTCCCGAGAAGCACGTCCTAGCATAATTCGAAGACACAGGAGTATCAGATGAACGGTGGAACAATTATAGGTGAGGTTCTTAAAAAGCACGGTGTTGAGTTTATCTTCACACTCTGCGGAGGACACATTTCTCCAATCCTTGTTGGCAGCGACAAAGCTGGCATCAAAGTAGTTGATGTTCGTGATGAGAAAAATGCTGTGTTCGCTGCCGACGCCGTCGCTCGAATGACAGGTGTCCCCGGTATTGCCGCTGTAACTGCTGGCCCAGGACTAACCAACACCATCACCTCGATCAAGAACGCTCAAATGGCACAGTCGCCTTTGATTGTATTTGGCGGAGCCACCGCGACAGTGCTTAAAGGGCGAGGCTCACTCCAGGACATCGACCAAATGAGCTTGATGGCACCGCACGTCAAATGGGCGACCAGTCTCAAATCGGTAAAAGATATCGCTCCTACTCTTGAGCGGGCATTTCGTATTGCCCAAGCAGGTGTGCCGGGTCCGGTATTTATCGAAGTCCCGGTAGACCTTCTCTACAACGAAGAGACCGTCCGTGAATGGTACATGAAAGAAACTGGCGTCGATAAGAGTAAGGCGGTGGGCGCAAAGCTTTTGAAGCTGTATCTCAACCGCCACCTCGGTCAGATCTTTGGAGGCGCCAAAGATGTTAGATTTCGCGAGCCCGCCGAAACCGATGTTCCCGAGCTAGACATGGACAAGCTTAAAGAAGCAGCCGAACACCTCAACGGTGCGCAGCGCCCTGTTCTCGTACTTGGCAGCCAAACCATGCTTCAAGCACAAGAAGCTGATGCGATTGCAGCGGCTGTGACCGCCTTAGGAATACCAACCTTTCTCGGTGGTATGGCCCGAGGACTTTTGGGTACTGAAAGCGACATTCAATTTAAGCACAAACGAAGCGCCGCACTTAAAAATGCTGATGTTGTTATCGTAGCCGGCTTTCCTTTTGATTTCCGGCTCGGCTATGGCCGCTCGATCAACAGTAAAGCAACCTTGATTGCTGCCAATCGCAGCGCGCTTGAATTACGAAAAAATCGTAGGCCTTCCCTCGCGATTCGATGCGATGCCGGAAGGTTCATTCAGGCACTGGCCGACAACACCCCACGGCCACACGGGCGCTGGGATGAGTGGATTGGTGAGTGCAACGAACGCGAAGTTGCACGGGACACTGAAATTGCCGAGCAGGCAAAATTACCAGCAACGGAGTACATCAACCCATTGCTGCTCTGCACGCACATTGAAAAAATGATGTCTGAAGACAGTGTGATGGTTGTAGACGGAGGAGACTTCGTGGCGACTGCTGCTTATATCTGCAAACCCAGATCACCACTGTCTTGGCTCGACCCAGGCGTATTTGGAACACTTGGAGTAGGAGGCGGTTTCGCCGTTGGAGCCGCGCTTTGTAGACCCGAAGCAGAAACTTGGATTATCTGGGGCGATGGCTCTGCCGCTTACAGCTTAGCTGAATTCGACACATGTGTTCGCCACGGCTTGTCGGTCATCGCAGTGGTTGGCACCGATGCATCGTGGCAACAAATTGCTCGAGAACAAGTTGAGGTTCTGGGTACACCTCTCGGCACGGAGCTACGGCGCACTGATTACCATAAAGTAGCCGAAGGCTATGGTGGCAAAGGTCTCTTACTGGACGACCCGAAAAAGATTCCAGAGGTCATTGCCAAGGCCAAGAAACTGGCTGCCAAAGGTCACCCGGTACTCATCAACGCGCAAATCGGCGCAACTGATTTTCGCAAGGGTTCAATTTCGATGTAAAGAGACTGAGCGGAGCATCAGGCAGAGCGCCGGGTGCTTTTCATCTCATCAAGTCTGAAAAGAACTGCCGCAACCGCAAGAGCGCACAATGTTTGGATTCTCAAACTTAAATCCAGCGCCCGTGAGTGAGTCAACGTAATCGATGATCGTTCCGCTCAAGTGAGCTGCACTGAAGGGATCGATGAAGACTTCAACGCCATGCTGCATCTGCGAATAGTCGATTTCACGAGGGGTTTCAGCAAAATCCAGGAGATACTGAAGTCCTGAGCAGCCACCACCGGTCACACCAACCCGAAGGCCATGGTCGATAAGTTCTTCTTGAGCCATCGCACTTTTGACCATTTCAGCTGCTTTTTCAGTGATTTGCACCGGCATAGGCTGCGTAGGAGTCACGTCTGAGCCGGCTGGCTGGATTTGTAAAAGCGTCATGATTACAACCTCGTTTGGTGGTTCAGTTCATGCTCTAGCCTGCTCTTACCCTCTTTAGCAAGTGCAGCTCGAGATAGAGGACCACTTTAGTATGATTTTAGTATAAGAGATCTTTGCATAATGACAAGCTTAGAGGGTTGATTGCCTGCCGCAGTGCGGCGTAGTCTCTACCCATGTCTGACCCAAAAGCTCATTTTTCCTGTATTGAATGCAACACCGAACACAGTCTGCGAGATTCTGTCTACAGCTGCTCTAAGTGTGGAAATTTATTGGAAGTTCGCCAAGATTCTTCCATTTTCACAGCGCGAAGCCCCGAAGAATGGAAAACACTCTTCGATGGCCGCCTTGCAGGGCGCCCTGGCTATCATGGTTCAGGCGTCTGGAGATTTCGAGAATGGATCCTGCCCGATCTCCCTGAAGAAGACATCGTCTCTCTGGGCGAGGGAGCAAGCCCGCTCACAACAGCACCTCGTCTCAGTGAAGAGCTCGGTGTTGAGCTGCTGACTAAACAATGTGGGCATACACTTTCAGGTTCATTCAAAGACCTCGGCATGACCGTTTTGGTCTCCCAGGTAAATCACCTTCGAAAAACCGGGCGCGATATACCGGCGGTCGCCTGCGCCTCCACTGGAGATACTTCTGCAGCTTTGGCAGCCTACGGAGCCGCCGCGGGAATCCGTACGCTGGTTTTATTGCCATCAGGCAAGATTAGCGCCGCCCAGTTGATTCAGCCGCTGGCCCATGGTGCCCGTGTCATCGCCATTGAGACCGACTTCGATGGTTGCATGGAGCACGTTCAAAAACTTTGTGTTGAACAAGGCGTATACCTTGCCAACTCGAAAAACAGCTTACGCATCGAGGGGCAGAAAACAGTCGCTTTAGAAATCTGCCAAGGGCTTGGTTGGAAAATACCTGACTGGGTTGTGATTCCTGGTGGTAACCTCGGAAACGTCTCGGCCTTAACCCGCGGCTTTGAAAACCTCAAAAGCGCTGGCATCATCGATAAGCTACCCAAGGTTCTTGTTGCTCAAGCGGAAAAAGCCAACCCACTTTTTCACAGCTTTCAAAAAGAGTTTGCCCCACTTGAACCCATTCAAGCGCAGGCCACTCAGGCATCAGCGATTCGCATCGGTAACCCCGTATCGTTTCCCAAGGCGATCACGGCGCTCAAAGCATGCAACGGCCGAGTCGCATCTGTTGCAGAGCAAGAGCTCACACAAGCTGCGCGTATCGCTGACGAGCGCGGCCTTTATTTATGCCCGCATACCGCAGTCGCTGTGGCCGGCCTTCAGCAAGGTTTAAGCGAAGGCTACATCGAAAAAGGCGCCCAGGTCGTGGTGGTCTCCACCGCCCACGGGCTCAAATTCACGGAATTCAAAACCGCCTCCGCAACCGATACGGTTCCTGAAGCAAACCTTGGCTCAAAGCGGACACCGCTTGAAGTTGCCAGCGTCTATTCAGACGTAGTGGAAGCGGCACTCGGCGCATAAGAACCGTTTCTCTCCAAAGCATCGCGATTGAAGGTAGCCGCAAGTTGGTGCGTCGGCTAGGCAGTGCTTTACACGCGCCAACAATGCAGGCAACAAGTTCAAACACCAACTTAAGGCAGGAAAAGCTCCGTGATTCGCAATATTCTCGAAATCGTTATTTACGAACTCCAAGCCGCTGTGGCCACCCGAAGAGCCTTGATGGTCATCGGACTCTATCTTGCCAGTGGTATCATCGGCAGCCTTGTTTATGTTGGCGCTTTGAATCAGATCGAAGAAAAAGCCATTGAGGGATTCATTGCTCAAGGTGCAAGTGCAGCAGATGCAGTGAGTGCAATCTCGGTTTTAGAAGACCAAGCTTATGAAGGTATCATTTCTTTTTTCGTAGGAGTCCCCAAAGAAGACCTCAACCCGGTCCTTATTGATTCTCCGATTCTGCCTGTTTTCCTTTGGGCGTCGCTTATCTTTCTCCCCCTCCTGATACTGATGACGAGCTTTGATCACGTAGTGAGTGATTTACATAACCGATCCATATGCTACCAGCTCCTGAGGGTCAGCCGTCGAGAAATTTTGTTTGGCAAAACCATTGCTCAAATGCTTCTTTTTGGTTCCGTCACTTTAGTCAATGCTAGCGTTCTCATTGTACTGGGAATGACCATGCTAGACTCCATCGACGTTGCAGCAACTCTCCCCGGCCTCGCCCTATCTTGGGCACTCTTAATCCCGGTTGGGTTTTGCTATCTCTCCATCACGACTTTCTCGTCAACCTTCGCCAAGCAGCCTTTCGGAGCCTTGGTCATGATCATCTTCATATTGTTTGCCCTTAAAATCTTGGGAGCGCTTAAGCACTGGGATGATATGAGCTTCATGCAGTACTTTAGTCCGTCTCATTACGATACTGGTTTATGGCTTGTCTCAGGACCAGACATGTTCCTCAGTATTGTGGCCTACATCGGGTTCGGAGCCTTTTTTCTCTTTCTTGCCGACCGCAAGCTTGCAGGGAGAGACCTATGAGCAACGCACTTGTAACCGATGGTCTTTCGAAACGTTACGGCAGTGTTCAAGCACTCGACGGTTTAAGCCTCAAAGTCCCTGAAGGAGCTGTATTTGGTCTCCTCGGTCCAAACGGCGCAGGTAAAAGCACAACCTTCGGAATCTTATGTGGATGGCTAAGACCAAGCGGAGGGCAGGTCCGTGTACTTGGCCATGCCCCTTCTGAGCTTTACAAATTAAGAGGTCAGGTGACCGTTCTACCTCAAGACGCCGCCCTACCATCCAAGCTCTCGCTTCGTAAAACGCTCAAACACATGGGCGCGTTGATGGGCATGGGACCCTTGGAGTGTGGACGAGAAGCTGACCGTGTGCTGGAAGCTGTGGGTTTGAAAGATGCCGCTAAACAACGCGGCCACGAACTATCCCACGGTATGACCAAGCGCGCAGGCCTTGCCCAAGCGATTCTTGGAGAGCCCAAGCTTCTCTTGCTCGACGAACCCACTGCAGGGCTAGATCCTCATAACGCGCGTATTGTTAAAGATCTGATTGCCTCCCAAAGTCCCAAAGCAACCGTCCTTGTTTCCAGCCACAACCTAGCCGACATCCAGGAAATCTGTACCCATGGTGCGATTTTGGACCACGGTAAAACACAAGCACTGGGAACCATTGCAAGCCTTACAAGAAGCAGTGCTGAGATTACGATTGAGTTTGAAAAAGGCGCCAACATCCCCATGGATTCCTTGTCGTCTCATTTTGGGAATGACAACTTGTCACTATCAGGCGAGATGCTCACCATCTATTTCGCCCAAGAACGTAAACCCTCGCGCATCATTCACGAAGCTATGGGTATTCTCATTGAGCGTGAATGTCCGGTCGTTGGAATTCAACGTGGAACCAGCCTGGAAACAGCGTTCTTAAGCCTTACAAAATAAACGAGTCTGCAAAAGCTTTAGAGCGAAAAGCCTACTAGAAAATATCCAGACCATGAGACATCGCGAAGCTCGGCGTTCTCAAGAACTTCCACATTGCCTCCGAGGCTCGTCTGACCTTCAAATTTTGAATTGTAGGAATCATAGCGCCCACCCAATTCAAACTCTATAGGTATACCGGTTGCAGGTAAGAGACTGTAAACCATGGAAGCATTGCTGCCAAAACCGTAGCCCGTACCCGATGTACCAAGTTTTGAGGTACCTCCACCTGGCATCAAAGGCATCGTGAGGTCGCCGCCTAAGACGATTTGAAAAGATTCAGACATCGGCAATTGGAAGTTAGCACCGAAATAAGGTCCCGAGTAATCCACCCCTGGAAAGGACGCGCTATCGAGAGGGAAAGTGTAGTAATGAAAACCCGCCACCACGCCGATTTGAGGCGCTGTGGTGTCTTCCCAAAGTGCAAAATCCCAGAGCAAGCCACCTCGTAAACTCAGCACATTGCTCGTGATTGGTTCGCCTGACAAATTGCCTTGGCTGTCCGCTTCATAGGCAGAGCGCGGGAAAAAACTAAAATCAACCGTAATACCAAAGCCACCCAGTAGGCCGCCGATATCCGCAAAACGTAAAGGATAGATATCAAGTGAGCCCACAGCGCCTGGCGTAAAACTACCCATGCCGCCGCCTAGACCGTAGGAAATCGAAGATTGCCCTTCAACATTCGGGTCTGGGATGGCAGCCTCCCTGCGCACTGCACCGGCTCCAACCATAAAGCGCAACGCTCTGCGAAAAGCTGGACCATACTGCTCACTCTCATCGCGTCGTGATGCGATGGGACCCTCATTATCACCCCATGTTGAGTTTTCCCCAGTATTCGGTTGGGCAGCCCATTGCTCGCTCTGCTCTTGAGATGCAGCTTTTGCTGGATCGGCAGGTGGCTGCTCTTGGCTCGTAGACCATGGGTCGGCATCTTTCGGTGTTGCCCATGGGTCCGCGCTGCTCGAAGAGTCTTGAGAATTTCCTGCAGCCCATGGATCAGAAGCCTGAGAGCCACCCCCATTTTGAACTGCCCATGGATCGGCCTCAACTTTTGGTGCCGGCTGGGTATCAACCTCTGAAACTGCAGGAACATTTCGCCTCTTCGCTTTAGGAGTTGGGGGCGGAGGTGGAGGTGAATCATCCTCTGCTTCTGCAACCGGTCGTAAGAACGCACTTGGTTCATCTTTTTTAGGAGCTGGAACCGGAGCAGATGCTCTTGCCTCGGGCACAGCCGCAGGAGGAACCACCGGCAAATTCGAAATAGTATTCTTTTGCTGACTTGCGCGCTTCGGGGGCGCATGCTTTTGCACTTGAGGCTTGAGACCGCCGATGACTTTTCCAGCTTCTCTTGGTGTTAGCCGATTGCCCACGACAGACCACGTATTCGTATAGAGAAGTTTGCCAGTGGCGACCTGAATCAAAGCAATCCGGATTTGAGGACGCTTACGCTTACGGCGTTTTTTGCCCACCCGTTTCACTTTGACAAATCCTTCAACAATAAATGCCAAATCGATATTGAGTTTTTTGCCGACGCGTTTGATGGCCTTCGCTGTAGCCATTTTACCACTTCTGATTCCGGCTTTTCGTCCAGCCTTTACAAAGGCTCCATAAGGAACAACCTCCGCAACATCAGACAGTTTAGGGCCCAACACAGTGCGCGCCACGGTGGCCACATCAGGACCGCCCGCCATCTGGTTTGGCAAAAGAACGATGCGAGGACCCGCGGCCCAAACTGAAGTCGGGACACAAAGACAAAGCACGGTCATCACAAGTATTTGACCCAGGCGCGCTTTGAACTCACGAAAATCGAAAAAGCCTTTAGATTGCAGTAGCATGGGATTGATTATACTTTGCGCTGGGAGCTCTGTGCAAAATTTAATCTGCCACGAAAAGACACTTTTCGGACTTACCTCACCCGAAGCACTCCGAAAACCAACTTTCAACGATCTCCCAGCGACTTGATCGTCTCTCTAACCACCTCATAAATATGCACTTTTCCTCTAATTTGAGCCCGGCGAATTGATTGCCAAGCCTTCATCCCTATGCTACGACGGCGCGGCTACGTCATTTTGGCGAAGTTAACTTACACGTCTGGGCAGTTGGTCGGGCGGTGCTGTGGCAAAAAGTCTCAGCAAAACGACCACATAAGACCAGACGGATGAAAAACCGTTCAGGAGAAAAGAATGCCTACACTCACTATGCGTGAAATGCTTGAAGCCGGTGTCCACTTTGGTCACCAAACCAACCGCTGGGATCCCCGCATGAAGCCTTACATCTTCGGTGCCCGCAATGGTGTTTACATCATCGACCTTCAGCAAACTGTTCCGATGTTCAACAAGGCTGCTAGCTTTCTTTCAGCAGTAACTGGCCGCGGCGAAAAAGTACTTTTCGTTGGAACCAAGCGTCAAGCACAAGATGTTATCCATGAGCACGTTGGTGCTGCTGGTCAATTCTTTGTAGCGCATCGCTGGCTTGGTGGATGTTTAACAAACTACCGAACAGTACGAGCAAGTATCGACCGCCTTCGCAACATTGAAAAAATGGCTGAAGACGGAACATTCGACAAGCTTACCAAAAAGGAAGTTCTGAAGCTGACGCGCGAGCAAGACAAGCTTGAGAAAACCCTCGGCGGTATTAAAGACATGGCTAAGCTTCCTGGTGCACTTTTCGTCATCGACGTTAAGAAAGAGCACATCGCGGTTGCTGAAGCTAAGAAGCTTGGTATCCCAGTTGTGGCTCTCGTAGACACCAACTGCAACCCAGAAAACGTAGATTACATCATCCCAGGTAACGATGATGCAATTCGCTCTATTCGCATTTTCATCCAAGCTGCTGCGGCTGCTTGTAATGAAGGCGCCGAGTACTTCCAGAAGTCTCTGACTGAGCGTGAGTCTAAGGCACAAGCCTCTGCTAAAGGCGCACCTGCTCCAGGCAAGCCACGCCAATCTGCTGGCAAAGACGGCGGACCTAAGGTTGAAGTTGTAGGCAAGCCTGCAGATGCAGCACCTGCTACTGAAGCACCTGCCACTGAAGCACCTGCTGCTGAAGCCAAGCCTGAAGCACAAGCATAATTCATTCAAACTACGAGGTGGGCTCTGCGGAGCCCACTTTCCCCCTTAGTTTATAACCCAAAAAAAAATGGGTAGGAGATCGACATGGCAATTTCTGCAAAACAAGTTCAAGAACTACGCGCTAAAACTGGTGCTGGTATCATGGATTGTAAAAAAGCACTCGGCGAAGCAAACGGTGACTTCGACGGCGCTGTTGAAACACTTCGTAAGTCAGGCCTCGCTGCAAGCGCTAAGAAGGCTGGGCGCATCGCGTCTGAAGGACTCGTTGGAAGCTACATCCACGGTGGTGGTAAAATCGGTGTACTCGTTGAAATCAACTGCGAGACTGACTTCGTTGGACGTAACGAAGACTTCCAAGGTTTTGTTCGTGACGTTGCAATGCACGTTGCTGCTGCAAATCCACAGTACCTTAACCGTGAAGCAGTTCCTGCGGAGCTGGTAGCTAAGGAAAAAGAAATTCTAGCTGCTCAGATTGCTGACGAAGGCAAGCCTGCAAACGTTGTTGAGAAAATCGTTGAAGGACGTATCAACAAGTTCTTCAAAGAAATCTGCTTGATGGATCAACCGTTCATCAAGGAGCCTAAGCAAAGCGTAACAGAAGTTCAAAATGAACTCGTTGCTAAAATCGGTGAAAAAATCACTATCCGTCGCTATGTTCGTTTCGAACTGGGTGCGGGTCTTGAGAAGCGTACCGAAGACTTCGCTGCTGAAGTAGCAAAGACTGCTGCTGGCAACTAAGTTTCTCTTTTAGAGTAAATCGAAAACGGGTTCTTTCTTCACCGAAAGAGCCCGTTTTTTTTTGCTCATCAATGGTTGGTTAAGGCCTCTACCCAGCCTACGATTCGATCAGCCAACCGTTGCTGATCTTTTTCACCAAGCCGACGTACTTGCTCAAGTACCTTACGCTCAACATCTTTTAGAGTTTGCGGCCCCTCACCCGTGCGCCGGTAATGTACAATCGATTCTTGAAGCCACTTCGGGGAACGCTGTGCAAAGGCGAGTCGTTTTATGTACTCCACATCCTCAATTCCAAACTCGGCGCAGATTTTGTCGATCATTTCGTCCGCAGGCTGGGAAATACCCATTTCCCATTGCCCCACATACCCTGATGAAACCCCCAGCCTTTTCGCGAAGTTTCGCTGACTAAGCGTAGATTGCTCACGTATGCCCTTCACGAAACCAGAAAATGTATGAAAGAGTCGAACATCCATGGGTCTTAGTTAATGCCAACCCACAACCCCACACAAGCCTCGCATCGCAAGCGTTAAGAATTCGAGACAAAAAAATACCTCAAGAGCCGCACCAGAGACTCTATGCCCTGGAAATATAGAAACAAGAGATGCTAGGGTCTGCGATGCGATACTTGGCTTTTATCTTCGGTCTTCTAGGATTTCTCCAAGGGTGCAACACCAGCACCTGCGATAGCCTCAAAGCCCATGCTCAAGGGTGTGACGGCGTAGACATCCGCTATGTGGATCGGGAGCAAGCACTCTGCGGTTCTATGCGTCAAGAACTCACTCCAGAGGTATTCGACCCGTTTGCCAGCTGCATCAACGCATCTGATTGCAGTGACAACGAAGCCATCAAAAGCTGCCAAGAAACCCATGTGACCGCAGCCAACGACAACCCATGTCTGCAATACAAACTCTGGTCAACCGCTTGTGGCCTTGAACCAACCGGTACCGAAGACAACTGCAGAAACGCCAGCGACGGTTTAACCAGCGATACTTTTACCGCCTGGGTTGAATGCATGACCGGGCCTGGTTGTCCCACAAGCTCCGATAATCGCTACTCCGAATGCCAGAAATACATTGTGCCCACCAGCGTTACCGATGCCCTCGAGGCATGCGGCCTTATCATGGATTGGACCGAACAATGCGAAGGACAAACCAGCGGGTACCTTGCGGTTGATGCTCAAGACATCGGCACGTGCCTTCTTCAAACAGACGTTTTTACTGCTGCGAGCCTCCTCGTTTACGGAACCTGTCTACAAGATGTCGCGTGTGACGATTTAGCCTTACGACTCGATTGCATGGCGAAACTTCGTTTCGTTGATCGCTCTCCTGCGCAAGACGCTTGTGGAACCTTGATTCAATATGCGACGACCTGCGATGTAAATCTTGGATTCAGTGGCTCTGCTGAGATCTGCGAGCGCGTGCTGGCGACATTTACCGACGCAAGCCTGGAAGCCTACACAGAGTGCATTACTTCCGAGCAATGCAGACAGCCTGACCTAGAAACCTGCCAAAGCCTTCTGGTGCTCAAAAGTAACTGACACGCTCAGACATCTCCATACATAGATTCGCACCGGTTCATCCGAAACTCGTACCCTCTGAGGTTCATTGCTGGTAAGCTCTTATCAACGTGTTGCTTGCGTGAGGAATCGAAGTTGGAACTCGAACAGACCCCCAATCTCTTGCCGATCTTTCCCCTCCCGGGTTGCCTCTTGTTACCAAGAGCAAACATGCCTCTGCACATATTTGAACCACGTTACCGAGCCATGGTCACCTATGCACTGGAGAACTCGGGTATGATTGGGATGGTCCAACCCAAGAATCTTCGAGATCCCTCAGAGAAACCTGAAATTTACGAAACCGGTTGTCTCGGAAAAATTAGCTCCTTCCAGGAAACCGACGATGGACGTTACTTCCTCGTACTGACCGGGGTTTGTCGCTTTAACATCGAAGAAGAATTGCCTACGGCACAAGGGGGCTTTCGAATCGTATCGCCCCGGTTTGAAGAATACCTAGAAGACCTCTGCCCACCGGTACCGGGATTTTTAGATCGCGTTAAGCTTTTCGAAAAACTCAAAGCGTTTGCCGTCAGTCAGGAAATTAATATTAGCTGGGAAGAACTTCGCAAAGCTGAAGATGAAGAACTACTCAATGCAGTAGCAATGGGCGCGCCATTTGACCCAAGTGATAAGCAGGCTCTTTTAGAGTCGTCCGAAATTGAGAAGCGAGCAAGTATGCTGGTGGCTATGTTAGACGTAGCGACTCATCAAAGTGGTGAGTATGAAACGGATTGGCTCCAATAAGAATTTACTTACTCCCACCTTTACCTTTGCCTCCTCGCTTCTTCGCACCACCTCTGCCTTTTTTCTTCGCTCGATTTCGCTGCTCTTGCCGTAAGGACAATCGCGGTTTACGTCCCTGAATCGCCCGCAGACTTGGCGTTGCGGCAGGTTTTTGACCGTCTTCGGGTTCGTCCATCGCAAAGTTAATGCGGCGTAAATCGGGGTCGACCTGGGCGAGAACCACTTCAAGCTCGTCACCCATGCTCACGTTGTGGCCACCGTTTTGGCCTCGCAACATGCCCTCTTCTTGCTCGCATTCGAAGTAATCATTGTAAAAGCGCCCAATGGACTCGATGGGTAAAAGTCCTTCTACAAAGAGTTCATTGGCCCTTACAAAAGCACCCACGGAGTGCACGCCCATGACCGTCACCGTCATCGACTCGCCGACATGGCGTTTTGCGATAAAACACCCCATCAGCTGCGTTACATCTCTCTCTGCAGAAACAGCGCGCCGTTCCTTGGAGGATGTATTGCGAGCATGGTCTTCGAGGTCTTCGATGGGACCTTTCTTTTTCCACATCTGCCAAAGTGCGCGGTGTACCAATAAGTCGGGATAACGCCGGATCGGTGATGTGAAATGCAGATATGCTTCTGAACCAAGGCCAAAGTGTCCTTCGTTCTCTGGTGAATAACGCGCCTGCGGCAACGACTGCAGCAAAAGCATCTGCACAACGCCTGCGGGATCATGTTCTTGAAGCTGAGCAACAAAGTTTCCTAGGGTCGCAGGCTCGTCTGCCCGCTTCCAATCAAACTTAATACCGAGCCGCTTGGACCACTTTTTCAAAGGCTTGAGCTTCTCCGCTTTCGGTGGCTCGTGAATTCGAAACATGCCGGGGATGCTTTTTACTAGGAGATAAGAAGCAACCGATTCGTTGGCTGCAATCATTAAATCTTCAATAAGCTTATGCGCAGCGATCCGGTCGCGCCGCACAATGGTAACCGGCCTGTTCTCTTCATCAACCAAAACTTTGGCTTCCGGCAGTTCAAGCTCCAGGCATCCTCTGCCCTGACGCTCTTTACGAATACAACCTGAGGCACGGTTCAACCGAACAATGAGCTTTCGGATGTGCTCCGGTAAATCGGCCGCTTCTTCCGTATTATCGAGCACCGATTGCGCCTGCTCATAGGTCAGACGCGCTGCGCTCTTAATCAATGATGGGTAGATATTAATGTCTTGGGGCTTACCATCGGTACCCACAAGAAACTCACAGGTCATCGCCAAACGTAATTCGTCAGGGCGCAGCGAGCACAAACCATTGGAGAGCTGCTCCGGTAACATCGGCAACACCATGTGGGGAAAATAAACGCTCGTTGCGCGGTTTTGCGCTTCATCATCAAGCGCCGAACCTGGTTGCACATAGCTTGCTACATCGGCAATCGACACCCAGATACGCGTTCCATTCTTCTGCTCTTCTGCCGCCACCGCATCATCAAAGTCGCGAGCATCGGCACCGTCAATCGTTACGTGCGTTACTTCGCGCAGGTCTTTACGCAGACCATCCAAAACCTTCTTAGGGTCAACATCTGGCTTAGAATCGGCTTCTTTTAAAACCGCTGCAGGAAACTCATTGGGTAAACCTGTGGCTAAAATTGCGGCTTGAATGGCCACCATCTCGTGATCGGGATCTCCCAGTACCTCTTCAAGTTCACCGCGGGCAACTTTTGTATCATCGCCACGCTCAGTAAGACGCACTATTACAGCAGTCTCAACTTCAAGCTCAGAACTGTCTTCCAATACAATAGGGATACCGCCGCCTCGTGGCACAACAAAGAGGCCACGGCGGTTTTCATGAACGATGCCCACAACCAAAGCATCATTTGCATGCTCGTGAACTTCGACAATGCGTCCCTTTACTTTTCCTCTTCGTCCAACATGAAGCTCCGCCGTAACGACATCACCGGTATGCAATCCGGCCACTTCTTCTGGATGCAAAAATACATAGTCAGCATCTTTTTTCTCGGGAATCAGTCGGCCACTGCCGTCTCCGCTGAGCTGAATGCTTCCTTTAAGCCGCGGCTGTTCAACATCAGACTGCTTACGGTGCTGACGGCGGTTCGGGTGGCGCTTCTTGGCATCCGATGATGACTTACGCTTACCGGAACGGTTCGGACGATTTGAGCGACTTTTACGAGCCATAAGTTGTCTATACCTTTGCCTGCATCTCTGCAGCTTGCGCCTTAAGAAGACGGCGGTAATGGGCCAGTCCCAAACACGTTAATGGGATAGCCAACAAAACACCCAAAAACCCAAGTAACTTACCCCAAAAGAACACACAAAAGAGGATAACAACAGGACGAAGTCCCGTAGCCTCTCCCATGATACGCGGCGTGATGACAACATCTTGAAGAATCTGTGCCACCAAAAAGACAACACCTACGCCAATTAAGTAACCTTGTACGCCGCTGCCCTGCTCTACTGCTGTGACCACAGCAAGAATAAGGGCCGGCACGACGCCCACCAACTGCAGATAGGGCACCATATTTAAAAGCCCAATCATTAGGCCCATCAGAATTGCCATTTTGATGCCGACAATCGAGAAACCAATCGCAAACACGACACCGACTGTTGAGGCAACTAAGAATTGGCCGCGAAAATAGACCGACATCGCATCGTTGAACTCACTTAGAAAATCCACAATCCCCACGCGCCACTGCGGCGGTAAAAAATCGCGCCAAGATTCTTGGAACTTCCTAAAGTCGACCAATATAAAAATCAGATACACAAAGACCAGCAAGGCTTGAATCACCAAGCCCACCACTGAAAATGCGCCCGATAAGATCCCCCAAAGACCGGGTACAAGCTTGCGCATCACATGAATACCGGCCGAGCGAAGCTCATTGCTCTCTTTAACAAAGCTTTGAACTTCTTCGCTGCGCAGCACCTGCTCAACTAAAATGAAAACATCGACTGGGATACGCTCTCGAAGACCGGCACGAAAAGTTGAACCTGGCTCCAATGCTTCACGCACCATCACCATTAGATTTTTGAACTCTCCAGAAATCATGGGCACAAGAACCCAGGCCAGCAACGTTAAGAGGAGTAAAGCTCCGCTTACCGTTATAAAAACTGCCAGATTGCGCTTCTTAACACCCGACTGCACCCATGCCACGGCCGGGTCCAAGAGATAAGCCAATAGTATCCCCAGCGCCAAGGGAACCAGAACATCTGCCACATAGGCGACCAGATAAAATACCGCGGCCACCATTGCCAATGTGGTAGCTCCACGAATCATTCTATCCAAAGGGTGGGTGGTGGTATCTTGACTCATGATTGTTTCTTTCTTCGTCTTGTCGGGCGAGTTGGCGAGGCTGTTCTTGGATCTTCAGGCCAACCATGTCTTGGATATCGCCGCATGAGGGACTGCCGCAAGCCCGGGTAGTGATTGTCCCAGAACCCTGGCAAGTCTCCAGTGACCTGAACAGCCCGGCGGTTTGGGGCAAGTAAATGTAAAGTGAGTGCTAAACGGCCTGAAGCAATCGCGGGACCTTGGTCCATGCCAAAGAAATCCTGCAAGTAGCTTTGCACCCAAGGCGGCTTATCCGGTTCATAAGTAACAGTCAGCTTTCGGCCTCCCTTAAGACTCACTTGGGTCGGCAGCTGCTTTCGCAAAACATTTTGTACTTCGTAACTTAAAGACTCTTCCGCCCGCTTCACACAATTCACAGCGGAGAGTTCTTTCAATGAGGTCAGGCCTTTTGCGGCCAGCCGAAGCTGGGACTGAGCGTCATCCCGAGACACTTCAGGTACCTCGACATCAGGGAAAAACTCTCGCGCGTATTCTAACCTTCGCACCAACGAGGCGAAGGCTCCCATATCAACAAATTGCTCCGCGCCTTTACGCATCGCTTCGGTAATTAAAAGTTCAGTCACGGCCTCATCTGGTTTTGCCCGCTCCCGGCTTTCTTCAAGTACAAGACTCCCGTAGCGCAGCTGGCTGATGGCATCCACCCGGCCTCTTGCACCATCCCATTCGATACCGTCCACCGCTTCAACTTCATCTTCGAAATGGTCCAGAAGCCAATCGGGCTCAATGCGGCTCACTTGACGGGCCCATGCCCGCCGGTCGGTTCCCGTTTGGCGCTCTTCTACATCAAGCGCCACCACCCACTCACCTTCACGAACCACGGAAGATGCATGCAGAGCTGCCCGGCCGCCGCCAACCATCACAAGATCCTGCTCACCTTTGCGCTTCCCGCTGGCCACAGCCATACGAGCCACCTGATCGGGGTAGGCTAAGAGAATCGCCTGCAAAAGCGCATCTTCATTATCTGTAGAACTTTTCTTACAAGAAATGCTGCGTAGGAGCTGGTCCCTGGCCTGGCGAACCCTCTGAACACTTAAAACATTCAACCGAGCATGGCGCATCATGCGCTCGGAAAACCCAGCTTTTTCAACTTCAGTAAAAAGGTCTCGCAGTGCCAAGAGGTCTGAGTCTCCGGTCTCAAGCGGCTCATCTCTATTTTGGCGGATATCACGTTCTGCCAAAAGTGCCGCCAATAAAGCTCCATCGGCACCGGCGCCCGTTTCCTTTGCAGCCAAGACCAACCGCCCAAGGCGCGGATGCAGTGGTAAACGCAGCATCTCTTTGCCCAGCGAAAGTAGCCCTTCATCACCAATCGCAGAGAGCTTTTTCAATAAACTCCGTGCCTGTAATAAAGCCGTTTCAGGTGGCGCATCCAAAAATGGCATCAATTCAATCTTCAGCCCAAGACTTTCGAGCATCAGCATTGGCTCGGCCAAATCAGCGCGAAGAATCTCTGGAGTATCGTATGCGGAGAAACGCCCATACGCTTGCCGCGTATAGAGACGGTAACAAGTGCCCTCTTGAGTACGCCCGGCACGTCCAGCTCTCTGCGTTGCAGAAGCTTGACTGATATTGCACATCACAAGACTTGAGGCACCGCGCTGCTGATTAAAGCGCGACTCCCGGACCAGACCTGAGTCGATGACCGCGCGCACTCCATCAATGGTGAGCGATGTCTCGGCAATATTCGTGCTCAAGATAATCTTACGGCAATTCGTTTTAGCCAAGGCTTGGCGCTGCGCCTTAAGGGCAAGCGAGCCATGTAAATCAAAAATCTCAATTTCACCTGCGCGCTGATACTTTTCACAGGCCTTACGCGCTCTTCGAATCTCGGCCACACCCGGTAGAAAGACCAAGATGTGCCCCTCCGAATTTTCAGAGAGCGCCCGTCCAACTGCGACTCGCACCTGCTGGTCGAGATGATTCTGGCTTGGAACATCAAGATGCTTCATTTCCACAGGAAACACGCGACCCGGTACGCTGATATGCTCAGCTCCTCCCAGATACTCGGCTACTTTTTGGCCGTCCATCGTTGCGGACATCACCACCAGCCAAAGCTTATCTGTACGGGACCGTACAAGTTTTCCCAGAAGTGCGACCATGACATCGAGAGCCAAAGAACGCTCATGGAATTCATCCACAATCACCGCACCCACGCCCTCAAGTTCGGGGTCGCCTTGCATACGCCTCAGCAGCATCCCCTCAGTCATAAACAAAACGCGTGTTTTTGGACCCAGGCGTTTTTCAAAACGCACCTGGTAACCAATGGTATCCCCGGCTGACTCCTGCATCGTCTCAGCAAGGAAATGCGCCACCATCCGTGCGGCTATTCGGCGAGGTTGGACCACGATAATCAAGCCCGAAGTAAGCCCTGAGTCTAAAAGCGCCAACGGGAAACGTGTGGTTTTACCCGCACCCGGCTCAGCCTCTAATACAAGCTGACCATTGGCCTTAAGCTTTTGCAGGGCGCCGGCTAGGTGCGACTCAATGGGAAGAGATAACTTGGATGACATGCTTATCGATTATTTCTTTTCTTTTGCTCTGGCCAAGCGGGCATCCGCAACATCCATCGCCACGCGGTGAGGCGGAATGTTTTCATCTTGTGCCATTTTGAGAATCACAAACGTGGTGTCCCGGATCTCATTGAGTAGGTCGCCTCTATCCGAGAGCCCCATGACACTGCGGCCAATGCCATCGATGACTGCACCGGAGGAGCTGAGCACATCAGGAACAAGAATGATCCCGCGCTCCATCAAAGTTTCACCGGCTTCATCTTCTGCGAGTACATTGTTGGCTGCGCCGCACACGGTTCTTACTTTAAGCGTTCGGGCCAAGGCGTCGTCTATCACACCGCCAACCGCACAAGGAGCAAAGACGTCCGCCTCGACTTGAAATAAGTCTTCGGAACGGATTGCTTGAACGCCTAAATCTTTCGCAACCTCAGCGCTTCGCTCAGCTAATAAATCTGATAACAATACCTCTGCTCCGGCCGCTACCAATGCTTTCGCAACTGCTTCGCCCATATCGCCGCAGCCTTGGACCAATACTTTCTTGCCGCGCAATCCAGTCTCACCCAGCACTTCCAATGCCGCCTCCATAGACCGCAAGGTGGTGCGGGCTACTGAGCCCGCTAAATGCGACGTATCGGTGTGAACATACTGTGTGGTGGTTGCCATGGCCTCTAAATCTTGGGTTGTCGTTCCAAGATCTCCCGCCGTACGAAACATACCGCCTAGCTCCTCAATAAAACCACCCAGTCTCATAAAAGCGGCCGAGCGATTGGTGAGTTTATCCTCTAACACGAGAGCTTTCGCGCCGCCTGCGGCCAAGCCGGCGAGAGCGCACTTGCGGGTCATCGCTTGAGCAAGAGCGCAAACATCTTCTAGAGCATCCTGCTCAGTAGCATAGGAGCGTGTGCGGACGCCGCCCGCCGCAGGGCCTAATGTGAGGTCGTCCACACAAATCACAGCCCGCAAGCCACTTGGCCTATCGGTAAACCAAAAAAGGCGGTCGCTGCCGCATTGGTCGAGCGAATCAAGAATGCTCATATCGTTCTCCTTAAAGGAGCCCTTTCTTCTTTGTTCAATGGCCCGAGTTTACAATACACCTCCGTCAAATAATACGGTGAATGGCGCCTTCGTTTATGGCCCGTCCACTTATGTGCTAGGATTTTGCTCATGAGAAAGGTCGTCATTACAGGATGCTCCTCTGGCCTCGGTCTTGCCATGGCCCGCTTAGGACGAAACCAAGGCTGGGACGTACTGGCATCTGTGCGTAAAACCAAAGATGCTGCTCAGCTTGAAGAGCTCGGCTGCAAGGTAGAAATCTTAGACCTTCAAAGCTCGGAGTCGGTTCTGAATTTCGCCAAGGCTGCTCTAAGCTGGTCGCCTGATGGTATCGATGGCTTGGTTAACAATGCTGGAAATGTTGTGGTCGCACCCATCGAAGAACTCTCACGAGACAGATTGCGTGAGCAGTTCGAGGTGAATGTATTCGGACCTTTCGAGCTGACCCGCTTGCTCCTACCGGAGATTCGAAAAACCAAAGGGAAAATCGTGATGCTTTCTTCGGTATCCTCCGATTTAACTTTCCCTCTCTATGGCCCCTATTCCGCATCCAAGCGCGCGCTTGAAGCTCTAACCGATGCCTTGGCTATGGAACTTGAGCACGACGGAGTCAAAGTTGCGATTGTTCAACCCGGCTCTCATGCCAGCTCTATCTGGGAAAAGTGCAAACACCAGGTGGAACCGTATTTTGACCATGAACGCTACGGCGCTATGGCAAAGGCGCTTCAATTTTTCGCCGAACAAAAGAAATTGCCACCTGCGAGCAACATTGCCAAACGGGTTTACGAACTCCTGGATGGCCAACGCTGGAAATATAGAAACACCCTGCCTGCAACCAGTGCCTGGCAATGGCGTTTTCGAAGATGGATACCTGATTGGGTTTATTTTCGGGCAGTGAAAAAATTGATTCAAAAATAAAGCGGGAAGCAAACTCTAAGCCTGCTCCCCGCTTCTCAGAAGTTAAGTTCTCAAACAGGTCAAGCTTTGCCGCAGTGCATGACAACCTCGCCATCATCGCCCACGATGCGCTCCTCTAAGATACACTGACCATCGTCTTCACAATCTTCAGCAGTCTTTAGGTAGCACTCAGAATCGTACTGATCTCGGGCTTCATTGGTTGGAAAAATATGGTTGCCATCATCATCAACTAAAACAACGACGCAGTACTGGGAGTTATCGCCCAGAGGTTGAAAAATCAGGTCCTCGGGAACGTCAAGGTTCTGGGTAAGGTCCTGCTCGTACTTCGTACAGTAAATGTCTAAATTGTACTTGGAGTAAATTGTGAAAATCGGGGTCATTATACCAGGAATCAGATCTGAGGGATCAGACGGGTCGTTTGGTTCCGGTTTCCATTCTGGAAAATCCATGTCATCACAACTGAGCATTTCAGACTCCGTCATGCCTTCTTGCGACAACGAACCGTCCGCCGAATAGGTAGTCATGAGACTCGATACATCTTCCTCATTTCCCTCAATACACGCAATACCATCATAGGTTGGCATGGGGTCTGAAAACCCTGCCCCATCTTGGTTACCCGAAGCGTGAGCGTATCGTTGCTCATTCGTCAGCATTAAAGAGCCATGGGCATAATTATCTGAGAGTGGAATGACATAAACATTGTTAATCAAGGAGATTTCAAGATCTAGAAAGGGCCACAATTCCATCGTCAAGTC
>JABJBS010000335.1 GCA_018668695.1 Deltaproteobacteria bacterium | reverse complement strand
GATACATCGGTCGGCAAGAATGGTTCGCCAAATTTGGTGAGTCCCATGGGGCTTTGGTTTGTTTCCCCTCGGTCTCCCGCACACCAAATATTGTCGTGTTGATCGACGGCGAGTGTGCCGCATCGAATGACGCCGTCTTTTGGCGTGAGGGTTGTGTAGTAATTGGCGTGGTAGCGAATAACACTTCCCGACTTCGTGCCTATAGCGAGGGAACCATCACTGAGTGACGCCAGAGAGCCGGGGCGACTCGTGCGCACCGATTCTGGCAGGTTTTTAAGTGCCGAAAACGTGTTGTCGCTGGTGTCGAGTTTTTGGATGCCACCGGAACCGCCAATCCATAATCCGATGAGGGATCCGTTGCGAACTTGAGGTTCAAGAACGCTGATGCCGTTTGAGAGTAAACCATTGGCTTGAGTGTAGACGGTGGGCGTTCCACTGAAAATTCCTATTGATGATGTAGCCAATCCTATGCCCGCGCCGGCCGTGGCAGCGATGCCTACGTATTTATTTTGTGTGCTTGAGTAATATCCTTCAACATCGGTGCCGCTGTTGTAGTTGATTCCGATTGCCGAGAGCGGCAATCTTGAACCGCGCGACATATTACCACATCCAAAATGGTAGTGGCTGATCAAGAAATCTTTGGTGACATAAAAGTTGGCGTTTGCATCAACAACTTTCATGGCTCGTGGTGTACCGAGATTTGCAAATTGGGCCTTTTCAACTGTGAAGAAATCTTCAGTCAAAGTTTGTCCATTGTTGCTTTGCTCAGACAAGGCCAAGGTTCCGCCGCTGTAGACCCGATAAACAGAAGGATCTCCATAGATTCGTACGTAGCCTGTTGCGCCCTCGGTTCCCATATTACAGGTGGCAATGGCTTGCGAGGAGGTGGTTGTTTCCTCACACTTAACTTCCCAGCTCTGTCCGCCTGTATTCGGATCGGTGACCCGTTCCCATATTTTATACCCCATTTCATCGCCATTGGAGTTAGCGGTCATGTGCAGTACGACCTCGGATCCGAATTCACTGTTGTTAAAGGTCCACCCTGATGCATCGGGTAGCTTGCACGCCAACGCATTTCCCGTGGTGGTCGGACTACCATCTGAGGTAACGCCGTTGCTTATCCACCAGCGTGTGCCGGTTGTCGGCTCAATCTCTGCATCAACCATTGTTGCGGCGCTGCTTTGCTCCTCGCCTTGCCCGTCTAGGAGCGTATTAATTGGAAGAACGCTTTGTCCGTTGAATGTTGATAGGACAGGCTGACGAGAGTCGTAGGCTCCTACTAATAAATATTGAGACCCGTCGATGTCGGTGACCATATTGAGGCTTCTGATATCATTGGCGTTGAGTAAATCGTTGGGGATTGCTTGAAGTAGTGAGATTGAGCCCCCACTCATGTGCTGCACAAATACACCAAGGCCGCCAGGGTCTCTTTGATGGCGGGGTGCAAATGCAAAATCACCATTGAATTCAGTAAAAGCTTGAAAGTCGACCTGCTCGTCGTCGATCATTGGGGTTCTTGCGGAGATATTCCAATCGTTTTGACCGTAGTCAGTAATCTGCCAAAACCGTCCTTGGCCCATGACATCGCCGTCCGGAAGAGTTTCTTGGAACTCTGACCACAACTGGCACGAGGTCGTAAAAAAAGTTTTTTCAAAAGTGCCAGTTTGCGCCCGGCTGAAATGAATGTCGGTGACGTCGCATTTGGGTTCAGTGGTGTTGTTCGGGCTATGACTTTCAAAGCGCCAAATCTCAGTGAGGTTTTGCGTAACAAAGTACTTAGCGATGTGCTTTGGGAGCTGCCCGCCGTCGTATTGCGCGGCATTCCAACCAGAAAAACCGGCCCAGATATTCCTGTCATCGGTGTAGGTTAAGGCATTGACGTGATTGTACGGAAGACCGCCGGTGGTTTTTCTAAAGGGGAGCAGGTCACTGTTATTGGATTCAGACCAATCCCAATCCCACGAGTAGCTACTTGGAACAAAACGGGCGACACCAATACCACCCGAGTCGTTTGGCGTGATGCCTGCAACCCCTGTTGCAACCCAAAGCCGCCCATAGGAGTCGAGTTCAAAATCATTAATAGAGTCGTCAGGGAAATCCACAATCGAAGGACTGATGGTGGTGTTGTATTGATTACAGATGAGCTGAGTGGCGATTCCACTCTCATTAAAGTACGCGTCTTGAGTAGATGTTTGTTGTGGAAATGAGTTTGCGGAACAGCTTGCCATACCATTACGTCTTGTCCCAACAAGGAGTTGGTTCAGAGACGAGACGTTCCCGTTATCGTCAGTAATATCATTCGTAAGCCACTTAAGTGTTGTGACATTGCCCGGTGGAATACTGTTGTCGTCTTGGTAGCGGTAATTCTGCCAAGTTTGATGACTCTGAACATACATACTCAGGCCGTCGGGTGTAGCGAAAATACGGCAACCCCAAGCACCGGAGTTTGATCGCGTAAAGAGGCTACAGTTATCGTCAACGACGACCGCATTCACGCGCGCATCGACCAGTCCGTCACCGGGGTCATAGGTCTCTTGCACTTGCAGTGTATTGCTCGTGGGCTCGAATTTATAACGGATCGCACCTGCTTCGTTCAGTGCCCAGATAAAAGTTTCCCCACTGACGCTAATTTCGCTCTGTACCCCAATGGCTTCTTTACGGTTGGGGTAGTTGACGACTAGTGGAGCTGCCAGAGCAGATTCTGCCAAAAAGCTTACGACAAGAAGATAGGGGAGGTACTTGCGCATGGTCATTCCTATTGATTGGGCGAGGTCTGAGAGAGTTGAAGAAGTCGATTGGATATGTCGATATTTAGGATGAGTACTCTGGAGCCATCAGGGCTAACGGTTAGGCCTTTGGGGTCATCGCCTACCGCAATACGGCAGCTTCCTGTGCATCGTAAAGGGGTTAGGTAGCGGTGCCCAGGAGATGGTGTCTCGGCAGTGGGTTGATTAAATGCATACATCGTTAAAGCCTGGGCTTCTTGATGTGTAACGTAGAGTGCAGCCGTTGTATTATTGTCTTCATTAAGTATCCGCACAGCGGCAAGCGTTGGACTGTCTACCTGGAGCGGTAAGCGAAATACGTCTAAGCCTTTATCAATATCTATGATTGCGATTTCATTGGATCCCACGCCTGTAATCGCCGCATATCCCGTGTCAGCGATGACCGAAATCGATTCAGGACCGCCAACAGTTGTGGACGTAGAGGCCTCCAGGGTACTCATCTCTCCCAGGAAAAGTTGATTGGTTCGGTTCGATATTGCGATGAGGGTCTCGTTAGAAAAGGCAAGCTGGCTTAATTCAAAGGGTACCTCCCAGAGGAATTCCGGATTTTCCAGGCGCTGGTCGACGATATCGTACCGATACATGCCACACTCAACGTTAAAGCATGTTTGAGTGATGATGTTTTCACTACCTGCTAACGTAAACTTCAACGCCTCGTTACCAATGGTAGATTGATAGGATACAATCGTATGCTTCCATGCCCCGTTCTGACAGGTGTCCTCGGCAGTTTTGGCTGGCAACCCAGATGAGAGGTCGAGGCTGGCGATACCACTAAATTGTGTCCCAGGTTGATCCAAGTACGTGACGACGTACGGGACCCAAACAATGCTAGCACCTTCTGCGTCATTCATTAACTGCGGGGCGCCGTAGGTTTGTTGAAGAATGACACTTTCGCTGGGGATATCGATAAGAGTATTGGATGGCGCCGAACTCGTATCCCCATTCCCTGGAGCGTAGGAGGTGAACTGTACACAACCGGTTTCGATTTCGTTTTCAATGTCTATTTGCCAGAGTATAGCTTTTTCAGATTCAACAGCGAAGGACCGAGTAAGAGTGTATGCCTGGCTGCTATCGGCTGAAGTGAGCAGCCCTAAGGGCTGGTTATCTTGCTCTGCCAGGTACATGACGCTTGCTGGATCGGGATACAGAAATTGGAAAACGTCTTCCACGGAATAAGCGCTTTCAAGGCCGGTATCGTCGATAGCGGTTACTTTGAAGCTGTATTGCTCGTAGGGTAAGAGTCCTGAGATTTCGCAACTTAAGATACCTTCGACTTCTGAGTTTTCGTCGGGGCAACTTGTTGGGTGAGGCGTGTAGAAGCTGCTATTACCTTCACGGAAATGGACCTGATAGGAGGCCACGTCTTCTTCTTCACTCTTGCTCCAAAAGACAGTGATAGCATCGTCGCCAGATTTCACGGCATCCAAGACGATAGGGGGAAATGGCGCTCGAATCAGTGTGGCGGGTTCTAGGCTGTGAGCCTCTCCAGGATTAAGACTCGGCACTGCGATGCGAGCGCTTTCAAATTCTAAATTCGGTTCTTGGGTGTATTCGGCGACCACCATGTAATCAACGCCCGAGTTAAGATTGGCTAAGGTGAACGAGCCGTCTGTCGTCGTGGTTGCCGAATTACCCGAATAGCCGTCGAGGCGAACTTGAATGCCGCCGTGCGCTGTTCGGCCTTCAAGATAAATGGTGCCTGTTATGGAAGCAGATTCGCGAGTTGCGCTTGGCGCCTCCGGATCAAATGGATTCGACGGAGCCACTCCGGTTTCACACCCTGCTATCAAGAGTGTTACTAAAAGAGTGGCAACGGCTAGCAATTTAGAATGAAGCACAGCTCTATCCTTTATGTTTAGTTAAATTGACCAAACGGAGAACAACATTGGCCTTGCGAGGCTTCACTCAAATGAGCTTGATGAGTGAGGCTTCGACGAACCTTCCGTCTATTATTGAGGCTTTTCCAACAATCCCAGCCAAGACCATGGTTTATCAAAGAGGCCTCTCAAGATCAGGGTGATCCTGAGCTATTGCAGAATTAATGGCATGCCCGGGATCGCCTCGAATTCTAAGGAACTTCGAGGTGCTACAGCTGAATTTGACATTGAATTTTGAGGTAATCTTTAGACGCAGTGCATTTCCATAAATTTATTTAACCAACAATATGGCGTATCTGAATCGATATAGTGGCGGATTTTATGGGCCAATTCTTAACCAATTGGCGCTGCGATTATCGCGGTCGTAGCTCGAAAGTTGCTAGATTTTAACGACTTTCGAGTTGGTTATCTTTTTTTCCAAAAAATTACAGAGACATAGGAGAGACCGGAGCTGAAGAGGGCAACCCTTTGTTTGGATTTGATACACGGTGGCACGGCTTTTGTATTGTTTAAAGCAACACGGCGGTCATGCCAGTTTGGGGAATCACATGCTCGATAAAGAAAATGCACAGTTTAGTCCGCAGCGTATACCGGTTGTGGTGCCACGAGGAGCCGCTACAGTTGAGCTTTTTCGCAGTGTCTTTTTCATCGAACCAACGATCTCTTCTCGCGATGCCCTTGAACTTAAAGCCGATTGCCTCATTTTCGATTGCCTTCCCCATATGTCGTGGGACCGAGCAGAGCACCATGCTAACAACATTCTCAGCAGTGGTGCCCTCGGTCACTCGGCGATTTACGCTCGAATGCCCTCCCTTAAAAATCCCAAAGTTCTTGAGCGCGCACTCAAGTGTTGGGTCCGCCCGGAAATGACTGGGTTGGTGGTTGCCGGCTTTAAAGGCGGCGCAGATGTTCAAGAGTTTGAGCGTAAGCTTTCTACCGCGGAGCGAAACGCCTCTATGCGTGAAGGCACTTTGAAGTTAATTTGTTTGGTTGATTGCCCTGAGGCCGTCCGCAATGTTGCGCGGATTGTACGTTCTTCAACTCGGGTGAAAGCCGTTTCTTTAGTTCATGCTGACGCTATGGCCCGGCGCGGTGGTCGAAGACCTGCGGATATTGCACTCTTAAATGAGCAAGACTTAATCGGGTCTTGCCGAAAAGTAGGCGTCACTGTGATCGGTGCTCCGGTCATTGAGCAACATGCGAAAGAGGAGCTGGAGCGCGAATGCCTTGCTCGTCGAAACCAAGGTTATGGCGGCGTTTTTATTTTGGGAACGCGCCAAATCGAAACCGTTCACGGCGTATTTGGTCGCCTTGCTTCCACTTCAAAGCAAGAGTTGTCGGGCGCTTATCCAAAAGTGACAGGAACCGCTAAACGCCGAGTTTCAGACATTACGATTGAAACTCCGGCCATCGCAGCCCCTGCACCGGTGGCGACACTTAAGTCCGCTGAAGTTGTCCGCGGCAGCCTGGTTAAGACCTGCGACGAAAAAGTAGTTTGGACAAAAGGCGAAATTCGACAAGGTCTGCGTGAAGTAACAATTGATTCTTCGATGATAGCTCTTTGGAATGCATCGGTTGGCACGAGTGACCCATACACCCTGAGTGTAGAACGAGCCCAGTCTATTGGGGCTAACGAGAGACTGATTCCCCATTCTTTATTGATGAACCTCACTTTAGGTGTTTGTGGCCGCG
Source organism: Deltaproteobacteria bacterium (assembly GCA_018668695.1). Classification (NCBI taxonomy): domain Bacteria; kingdom Pseudomonadati; phylum Myxococcota; class Myxococcia; species Deltaproteobacteria bacterium. Next base: position 2,552 of record JABJBS010000335.1, on the reverse strand, counting down.
AGATTCTGGCAATCGCCAGTGCCGAACTCGGCGTCCAAGAGGTTTATTACGAGAAGCCGGCCTGCGTGGGGGACACTTTGCATGGCGCATTGATGGTTCAAGATATCCGTAAGACCACACAGAGTGCACGCTCGGTGGTGAAGTCTCGGCTTGTCATGTTCAACCAGAACGATGAACGTATCTTTTCACTGACGCTATTAACCGCTCATATTAACTTAAAGTCGGGCGAAGAAGTATCCAACTCAGATACAGCCGCTTTTGCTGCAGCCGCTTCGCGAGACCTCTTAGGCGCTTTGATGACCGATCCGAATCGACTTCCTGCAGGGCAGCCTTTGAAGCCTGGGCAACTCATACTTCACCGAAATGTGGGTGCATTTGAAGATATTCAAACCCACAGTCTCCGAAGTGTTTCGCAAATTGACCCGTGGAATGAATCACAACGCGCACGCAGTGAGTTTCCGCTACAAGTAAGCCTTGGGATGTCTTTGACCGAGCATGAACTCAGCGGCAATGTGCACGAGATTCTGGAATATGCAGCGCCTGTTCACCGTTCAGACTCAAGCGAAAATTTGGGTGTTATTTCATACGTCCTTGAAGTCGAGCCACTGGGCGAACATTTCGAGGTGGTACGCGTGAAGACTTTGGCACTTCGTGGCATTGCACCGGCGCAAGCTCTTGTGAAGGTTGATTTGCCAAAATCACTTTTCGAGCTGGGCCCGCAAAAACCGTCAGATTACGATAAGATTTGCCAAAAGTATGCCTCCGACTTGATGGGTAAAATAGCCTGGCAGGCCGTTCGGCGTTTGGTGCGTCCTCGCACTTAAGTATTTAATTTTCATAGCTTTCGAGCGCTGGCTTGATTCATTCGGACCCTGAATCGAACACTTGACGTTGAATCCCCCTCGCAGCTGCACTACTCGTGTCATTCGTGATCTACGAAGGAGACGATTGATGATTCCCGTAAAAGAAACCATTGCCAAAGAAGCGACCGTTGCAAGCTTAGAGCAATACAATGAACTCTACAGGCAATCGATTGATGATCCTGCCACCTTTTGGCAAGAGCAATCTGAGCGGCTTAGTTGGTTTCAGCAGGGAATCAATGTTTCTGATACCGATTACGACGGTGTCCATCTGTCTTGGTTTCAAAACTGGAAACTCAATGCTGCTTATAACTGTATCGACAGACACGTGGAAACGCAGCCGGACAAGACGGCCATCATTTGGGCCAAAGATGAGCCGGGTGAGTACGAGCATATAAGCTACCGCGATTTACAACGTCATGTTTCTCAAATGGCGAATGTCTTAAAAGCACAAGGCGTTGGTAAAGGAGACCGTGTCTGCATTTACTTGCCGATGATTCCAGAGCTTGCCTACAGCGTGTTGGCTTGTGCACGAATTGGTGCAATCCACTCGGTTGTTTTCGCCGGATTTTCAGCCGATAGCCTTCGCGATAGAATCGTTGATGCAACCTGTAAGCTCTTGATTACGGCTAATGAAGGTGTGCGGGGCGGTAAAGCCATCGCACTTAAAGCTATCAGTGACGAAGCCGTCGATGGTTTAGAGTGCATAGAAAAAGTGTTGGTCGCCAAGCGCACTGATACTGAAGTCTCGATGACCCAAGGCCGCGACTTGTGGCTCCACGAAGAGCTGCCACGCCAGCGCACTGTCTGCCCGGTTGAGTGGATGGATGCCGAAGATCCTCTTTTCATTCTTTACACGTCAGGATCCACCGGAAAGCCAAAGGGCCTAGTTCACACAACTGGAGGCTACCTGCTCTACGCCTCCATGACCCATGAACACATTTTCGATTTGAAATCTGACGATGTTTACATGTGTGCGGCAGATGTTGGCTGGATTACCGGACACAGCTATATTCTCTATGGGCCGTTGGCCAATGGAACCACCACGGTGATGTTCGAATCAACCCCGGTTTATCCAGACGCGGGTCGTTACTGGCAGGTTGTAGACGACCTGAAGGTTAACATTTTCTATACAGCGCCCACCGCAATTCGAGCCATCGCTCGCCACGGAGATGAAGAGGTCACGAAGTATAGTCGAGAGAGCCTTAGAATTCTGGGAACAGTGGGGGAACCGATTAACCCGGAAGTGTGGGAGTGGTATCATGACGTCGTTGGCAACAAGCGCTGCGCAGTCGTCGATACTTGGTGGCAAACAGAGACCGGCGGTATTTTGATATCTCCTCTTCCTGGCGCGACACCATGTAAGCCTGGTTCAGCAACACTTCCCTTCTTCGGAGTTCAGCCCATTCTTGTTGACGATGAAGGAAAAGAACTCAAGGGCAATGGTGTCTCGGGGAACTTGTGTTTAAAGCAGCCTTGGCCCGGGCAGAGTCGAACGATTTGGGGAGACCATGAGCGGTTTTGCCAAACTTACTTCTCCATGTTCCCTGGGCTTTATTTTACCGGTGATGGTTGTCGCAGAGATGAGGATGGCTATTACTGGATTACCGGCCGCGTCGATGATGTCCTCAACGTATCAGGTCACCGGTTAGGAACGGCGGAAATTGAAAGTGCGTTGGTTGCACATCCGTC
>JABJBS010000334.1 GCA_018668695.1 Deltaproteobacteria bacterium | reverse complement strand
CGACGGGGCGCCTAGCGCAACCGTCAGCCGCGCAAGCAAACGCCCTAAAATTCCATGACCTATGATCAAATCAGGCAAAGTTGCATTTGGGCCGGTGAGGGCATGATGCGCAGTGGCAGCAAGCGCCAATAACACACCTTGCGCCTCAAAAGCCCGATCAATTTTTGTCAGGCGATCGGCAGAGGTATGGATGCGTTTAGACGCTGCTCCAAAAAGACCACGAGCGCCCTGATAGCATGTGCCGCTTACGCTGTTGCTGCCCCACTCATAACTGCAGTCATCCAGGTCTGCTGCGCTTGCACATGCAATCCCGCTTGGTGCTGCGCACTGATAGGTTCCATCTGCCTGAAGTAACTCATGTGTTCCTGTTGGGCATCCACCGTCTGAAGTGAACGTGTTGCTTGGGATACAGATGTAGTCTGTTCCACCTGCGCCGACCACCCCGGTTGCCTGACAAACGCTGTTGCCGTTTGAGCAGTCATTGCCCGACTGCGAACAGTCTTCAAGGCAAGCACCCTGGTAACAAGTGCCGTTGATGGAGTTAGAGCCCCAGCTGTAGCTACAGGAATCAAGGTCTGACTTGCCAGCGCATGCGATTCCACTTGGAGCCACGCACTGATAATTGCCATCTCCTTGGTCCACTTCGTGGGTGCCAGTTGGGCACGAGTTGTCCGCTGTAAATGTTGAGTCAGGGATACATACGAAGCCTGTGGCGCCATCGCCGATGACTCCTGTTGCCTGACAAACGCTGTTGCTGTTGAGGCAATCATCACTGGCGACCGTGCATGTTCCAAGGCACGAACCTTGGTAACATTGGCCATCTACGACGTTTGTGCCCCAGATAAAGATACACGATGCAAGGTTACTCTTACCGGTACATGCAACTGCGCTTGGTGCAACGCATTGGTACGAGCCGTCCGCTTGTGCGACTTCATGTGTTCCTGATGGGCAGGTGTCGTTGGCTGTGAACTGGTTGCTCGGGATACAGACGTAATCTGTTCCGCTTGCGCCAATTGAACCTGTTGCCTGACAGATGCTGTTGCTGTTCGGGCAGTTGTTGCCGGCAGCTGTGCAGTCTTCCAAACACGCACCCTGGTAACACGTTCCACTTACAGTGTTGGTGCCCCAGGCATAAGTACAAGAAGTTAGGTCCGCAGCGCCTGCACATGCAAGAGCACTTGGTGCCACACACTGATAGCTTCCATCCGTCTGAATAACCTCATGTGTACCTGTTGGGCAGGTGTTGTCTGCCGTAAAGGTGTTGTCCGGGATACAGATGTAGTCTGTGCCCGGTGCCGCGATGGCTCCGGTTGCCTGACAAATACTGTTTCCATTGGCGCAATCGTTACCTGCCTGCGTGCAGTCTTCAAGACACGCACCCTGGTAGCAAGTACCTGACACGCTGTTAGTGCCCCATGTGAATGAACATCCATCGAGATCACTGAGTCCTGCACATGCTGCCCCGCTTGGAGCTACACACTGGTAAGAGCCATCGGCCTGAACCATCTCATGCGTGCCAGTTGGGCAAGTGTTATCCGTAGTGAATGTGCTGCTTGGGATACAGATGAAATCTGTGCCCGGTGCACCAACCACGCCCGTTGCCTGGCAGATGCTGTTGCTGTTAGCACAGTCGTTACCTGCCTGCGTGCAGTCTTCAAGACACGCGCCCTGGTAACAAGTACCTGACACGTTGTTGGTTCCCCATGAATATGTGCAGGATGCAAGATCGACCTTGCCAGAGCAAGCAACATTACTCGGTGCCACGCACTGGTAGGTGCCATCTGTCTGAAGGATCTCATGTGTCCCTGTTGGGCAGGTGTTGTCCGCGGTGAACTGATTGCCTGGGATACAAACAAAGTCTGTTCCGGCTGCGCCAATGGCTCCTGTAGCCTGACAGACACTGTTTCCATTGTTACAGTCGCTGCCAGAGATACTGCAGTCCTCGAGACACGCTCCCTGGTAACAGGTACCGCTCACAGCATTGGTTCCCCAAACGTAGGCACACGAATCAAGGTCCGACTTACCGACACAGGCTACGCCGCTTGGTGCCACGCATTGATAAGTGCCATCAGACTGAGCTTCCTCATGAGTGCCCGATGGACATGAGTCGTTGGCCGAGAACTGGCTGGATGGGATGCAGACAAAGTCCGTGGATCCAAGCCCTATGACACCCGTTGCCTGACAAACACTGTTGGCGTTTGCACAGTCGCTGCCATTTTGAGTGCAATCCTCAAGACACGCACCCTGGTAACAAGTACCAGATACGCTGTTGGTTCCCCATGTGAATGAGCAAGTGTCTAGGTCATTAAGGCCTGCGCACGCCACACCACTAGGTGCAACACACTGGTAAGAACCATCAGCCTGAACCATCTCATGCGTGCCAGTTGGGCAAGTGTTATCTGCTGTAAAGGTGCTGCCTGGGATACAGATGTAATCTGTGCCTGGTGCAGCGATGGCTCCCGTTGCTTGGCAAATGCTGTTGCCATTAGCGCAATCGTTACCTGCCTGTGTACAGTCTTCAAGACATGCGCCCTGATAACATGTGCCGCTGACGGAGTTTGAACCCCACGTGAAGCTACATGAAGCAAGGTCTGCTTGGCCCACACAAGGCACGGCACTTGGTGACACGCACTGATAGGAGCCGTCTGCTTGAGCCATTTCATGTGTACCGCTTGGGCACGTGTTGTCTGCTGTAAATGTATTCCCCGGGATACAAACAAAGTCTGTGCCCGGTGCACCGACAACGCCCGTTGCCTGACACACACTGTTGCTGTTGCCACAGTCGTTACCGTTGTCCGAGCAGTCTTCCAAACATGCACCTTGGTAACACGTACCGCTGATGCTGTTTGTGCCCCATGCATACGCGCAAGCTGCAAGATCAGCCTTGCCTGAGCAAGCTACGCCACTTGGTGCAACGCATTGATAAGTTCCGTCAATCTGCGCGACCTCATGTGTTCCTGATGGGCACGTGTTGTCCACTGCAAATGTGTTGGCTGGGATACAAACGAAGTCTGATGCAGGCGCTCCAATAACTCCCGTTGCCTGGCACACGCTATTGCCGTTGGCGCAGTCGTCGCCCGCAATCGAGCAATCTTCAAGACAAGCACCTTGGTAGCATGTCCCGCTGATGGAGTTACTGCCCCAGTCATAAGTACAGCCATCAAGGTCATTAAGTCCGGCGCACGCTACGCCGCTAGGCGCAACACACTGATATGAGCCATCACTCTGAGCAACCTCGTGTGTGCCCGTTGGACAAAGGTCGTCATCAGCAAATTGACTGCCTGGGATACAGATGAAGTCCGTACCCGGTGCACCAATGACCCCAGTTGCCTGACATACACTGTTGCCGTTGTTGCAGTCGTCTCCTGCTACCGAACAGTCTTCAAGGCACGCGCCCTGGTAACAAGTTCCGTTCACAGTATTTGTTCCCCATGCATAGGTACAGGCCGCAAGGTCTGCCAGCCCCGCACATGCGACTCCACTTGGCGCCACACACTGATAACTTCCGTCGGCTTGAGCCGCCTCGTGTGTTCCTGATGGGCAGGTGTTGTCTGCGGTAAACGTGCTGGCCGGGATACAGATGAAGTCTGTGCTCGGTAATCCAATAACGCCCGTTGCCTGACAAACGCTGTTCTCGTTGGCGCAATCGTTGCCGAGACTGGAACAATCCTCAAGGCATGCACCTTGATAGCAAGTACCGTTGACTGAGTTTGAACCCCACGCATAACTGCACGCTGCCAAGTCTGCCTTGCCTGCGCAGGCTACACCACTAGGCGAAACACACTGATACGTGCCATCACCCTGAGCAACCTCATGCGTTCCTGAAGGACAGAACCCTTCCGCGGGGAACTGGTTCGATGGAATACAAACAAAGTCAGTAGCCGGGTCACCGATTACACCGGTAGCCTGACAGACACTGTTGCCGTTATTGCAGTCGTCACCATCAATGGAGCAATCCTCAAGGCAAGTCCCTAAGTAACATGTGCCTGTAATTGAGTTTGAGCCCCATGCGAACGTACACGCATCGAGGTCGCTGAGACCTACACATGCGACACCGCTCGGCGCAACGCACTGGAATGTACCATCACCTTGAGCAGCCTCATGTGTACCTGTCGGGCAGAGGTCGTCGGCAGCGAAAGTGCTGCCTGGGATGCAGATGAAGTCCGTATCCGGTGCTCCAATCACACCTGTTGCCTGACAAACACTGTTAGCGTTGCCGCAATCGTCACCATCGATGGTGCAATCCTCAAGACAAGCACCTTGGTAGCATGTACCAGAGATGTTGTTGCCGCCCCATGTGAACGTGCAGCTGTCTAGGTCGCTTGAACCTGCGCACGCCACACCACTCGGTGCAACACACTGATAAGTACCGTCTGCTTGCGCCACTTCATGCGTACCCGATGGGCACGTATTATCGACTGTAAATGTGTTTGATGGGATACAGACGAAGTCTGTGGATGGTAGACCCACAACGCCTGTTGCCTGACAAACACTGTTGCTGTTGGAGCAGTCATCACCGGCGCCCGTACAATCAGCAAGGCATGCAGACTGATAGCAAGTTCCGTTGATAGTGTTTGAGCCCCATGTGAATTCACATGTAGTAAGGTCTGCTGCGCCCGCGCACGCTACGCCGCTAGGCGCCACACACTGATAGGTCCCGTCTGCTTGAGCAGCCTCATGTGTGCCTGTTGGGCAAAGGCCTGCTGCTGGGAACTGACTGGCTGGAATACAAACAAAGTCGGTGGCCGGGTCACCGATAACACCGGTGGCCTGACATACGCTGTTGCCATTGTTGCAGTCATCACCGTCAATGGAACAGTCTTCAAGGCAAACACCTTGGTAACAAGTTCCCTCGATATCATTGTTGCCCCATGTGAATTCACAGCTATCTAGGTCGCTGGCTCCGACGCAGGCGATGCCGCTTGGCGCCACGCATTGGTAAGTTCCGTCATCTTGAGCCACTTCGTGTGTGCCCGACGGACACAGCCCTGATGCGGTGAATGTATTACTCGGGATACACACGAAATCAGTGGATGGGTCCCCGACGATGCCAGTAGCCTGGCAAACACTGTTTGGGTTGGCGCAGTCGTTGCCGGCACTCGAGCAATCTTCAAGGCAGACATCCTGATAGCATGTGCCGTTTACGGTTAACCCAAAGTAATCAAACGAACAGGCGTCGAGATCACTGAGGGCTGCACATGCGATTCCGCTAGGTGCCACGCAGTCAAAAGTACCGTCCCCGTTATCTGAAGCGTGCGTGCCTGTTGGGCAATCACTTGCTGCAGCAAACTGATTATTCGGAATACAGACACCGCCAGTCGCGGGGTCGCCAATAACGCCAGTTGCCTGGCAAGTACTGTTCGGGTTCACACATCCTACTTGCGCCGCAGGGTCGCATGTTGCGACGCAAGCTGCAGGCGTTGCGCCCGTACCAAAACAGACACCACTGGAGGTCACGCTATTGTAGTCGAAGCTACAAGCCTGGCCGATAGTGCTGCTGTAGTCAGTTGGGTCTGCCTCGTCGAAGCACGGGATGATTGAAGGTGGCGTACAGAATCCGTCGGTACAACTAAAGGTACCAGTTGGGCAGTCTGCATTTGTCTGACAAGCAGGTGGAACGCAAATCGACTGAGTCGAAGGATCTCCAATTACGCCTGTTGGCTGACATACTGCACCAGCCATGACACAAGTACCGCTTGGGTCGTTGTAGTCACAGGTCGGGAGACAAATGGTCCCAGTTCCTGGGTCAAAACAGGTACCCGTTACTTCTTCGCCGCCAGCGTATTCATAAGCACACGCTGTACCTGATGCCGCGTACGCAGCGTCGCCGCTACCTGCAACAAAGAGCATTACGTAGTTACCGTTGTAATCGGTGAGCCGGGTTCCACTGCCCTTTTCGCCCACTTCATAGATAACAACTGGAGCAGCTGTGTTTCCGATGAGGCCGTCAGCGCCAGTTGCGCCCACGGTTTGACCAGAAGCGTCCAAGAGGTAGGTGCCGTCTGCCTGAAGCCGGATGATGTCATCCTTATTTGGGGCAACTTGCACTGCTCCGCCAGGACCGTCCAGCGTAGCTGGGTCGTCCGAGCCATTCACAGCCCATGCACCATTTGTGTCCACAAACAGAGCAATGTTTGCTGTTTCTGCGGCACTCAATGGCGGGTTAAACATATTCGCCCAGTCCTCGAGGCTGTCAGCATTTCGGGCAAGCACGATATAGCTGCCTGTTGAATAATCACCGCTGAAGTCTTCTGTGAACTGAATAGATGCGGCATCGGTACCGTTTTGGTGAACCGAGAGGCCATAGCCCGTTAAATCAGCATCGGCGACACCTGCAACACAAGCTTCCGCTGATGGCCCAACACAGATTCCGTCCACGCAACCGTGGGTGCCCGCAGGGCATAGGGAATCGACATCGTTTCCGTCAGCATCGCGGCAGCCGCTCGGCACACAGAGTGCCATTGTGTTTGGATCTTCAAGAACACCAAATGGCTGGCAAACAGCGTCTGCCATCGGGCAGGATTCCTCTGGGTTGCGAACATCGCAGGTAGGCAAGCAGGCTGAGCCTGTACCGGCATCGAAACATTGGCCCACTGCGGTTTGACCCGAGTACTCATACGTACAAGCCGTACCATCGGCAGCAAAGATAGGATTACCAGCACCGTCAGCACCCGTGGTACATGGAACGATAGAAGGTGCTACGCAAATACCGTTTTCGCACCCGTGGGTACCAGCAGGACAAAGCGAATCATCATCGGTGCCGTCGGCATCTTTACATGTGCTCGGAATACAAAGTGCATAGGTTGCAGGATCTTCAAGCACACCAAGCGCCTGACAAACGGCATCGCCGACTCCACACGAACCAATTGGGTCGTTCACATCACACTCAGGCAAACAAATCTGACCCGTGCCAGCATCGAAACATCGACCGCCTACAGATGCGTCACCGTAGGTGAACGAGCACGTGTCGCCAGAACTTGCACCTGCGCACGCAGTTGCAGATGGCGGCACACAGATTCCCGCAACGCAACCATGGGTTCCGGAAGGACAGTTTGCATCATCTGGGTTGCCAGCAGCATCATTACACCCGCTTGGCACACAGAGTGCGGTTGTCGCAGGGTCCTCGATCACGCCAAACGGCTGACAAACGGCATTAACCATCTCGCAGCTTCCATTCGGGTCTGCCGCATCGCATGTTGGTAAACAGAGCGTGCCCCCAGCTCCAGCATTGTAGAAACACTCCCCTGCAATCGCGTTGTCGAAGTAGTTATAAAAACACGTGTCACCGTCGGCCAGCGCGCCGCCTCCCGTAACAGGTGCTCCATCTTGAACACCTAAGTTTTCTTCAACGTTTGGATCCGTACAGTTGAACACATTGCCGAAACCGGTCGCCGCACCGCTGTTACAAGTATAGGAGCCGTCTTCACACGTTTGCTCACAGCAATCACCGCCGTCAAAACCGCAGGACTCAACGTTGTTGCCGTTATCGCAGTAACCATCCCCGATCCAGCTCGTATTACCTCCACAAGCGCTGAGGTCCCAGCCGTTTACATCGTAGCTTGATGGCACAACACAGCCGCCGGCGGTATCGATTCCCGCAGGCACGCATGTTCCGTTAAAACAACCGTGTGTACCAGCAGGACAACCGCTGTCATCAACACATCCAGATGAGTCAGGAATACAAACTTGAACGGTCGCAGGGTCGCCCAGTGCGCCTACTGCTTGACAAATACTGTTTCCGTTGACGCAGTCATCACCTGCTACAACATCGCAAGTATCAAGGCAGGCCGCCGGTGATGTACCTGTACCGAAGCAAGCGCCGTCGACCAGCGCCCCAAGATAATCAATTGTACATGCGTCGCCGAGCATGCTCGTAAAATCTGATGGGTCCGCGGGGTTTGCACATGCTACCGCCGATGGCGTGATGCATATTCCGTCGATACACTCCAAAGCGCCGCTTGGACAATCGGAACTCACGGTGCAGCCGAGAGTCGATGGGATACACAGATTGAGAGTCGCTGGGTCGCCGATAGCGCCCGTTGCTTGGCAAAGGTTGTTGGCGTTGGCGCAGCCTACGCCCGCTGCAACATCACATGTCGCGAGGCAAGCAGGAGCAGTTTCACCAGTTCCGTAGCACGTGCCACCGAATGTTCCGCCCATGTATTCAAAGGAACAATCGTAGCCTATCATAACTGTAAAGTCTGAAGGATCAGCGCTGTCGAGGCATGGCGTAACAGAAGGAGCAGCACACGCACCATCGATACAGCCGTGCGTTCCTGTCGGGCAATCAGAGTCAACGGTACAACCGCTGCTTGCCGGGATACAAACATTCACTGTCGTTGGGTCACCGGTGATACCGGACGCCTGACAAACACTACCTGAGTTAAAGCAACCTACGTTGTTTACAGGATCACATGTGTCCAAGCATGCCGCTGGCGTGGTCCCTGTACCGAAACATTTACCAGCCACACTGACATCTAAATAATCAAAGCCGCAGTCGGACCCAATCATGCTGGTGAAATCTGTTGGATCAGCCGGATTCACGCATGGACCCACGCTAGGCGGAACACAGGCGCCATCATGACAGACAAACGAACCACTTGGGCAATCGCTGGCCTCCTCGCAGCCAGCTGAGGTCGGGATACATACATGCACTGTCGATGGATCACCAACAAGGCCGGTTGACTGACAGATGTTGTTCGCGTTCGCACAACCCGTTCCCTCTGATCCGTCAAGTGGGGATGGGTTACAGGTGTCGAGGCAGACAGCCGGTGATGCGCCCGTTCCGAAGCAAGCTCCGTCATAAGAAACTCCACCGTAGTCAAACGTACAGCTTTCGCCCAGCTTACTCGTGAAGTCTTCGGGATCATCAGGATTCGCACAAGGAAGCGCTGATGGTGCGATACAAGAACCCTCGGTGCAACCAAATGTACCGGTTGGGCAATCGCTGTCTTCGCTACACCCTACCGTGTTTGGAATACAAATCTGAACGGTGGCTGGGTCGCCAATGGGGCCCGATGCTTGGCAAATATTGCTCGCGACCGCACATGGGGTTGGGTCTGAACCGTCGGCTGGGGCCAAGTCGCATGCAGCAAGACATGCTGGTGGCGTTGTGCCTGTACCAAAGCAGATACCGCTAACTTCAGTATCGTTGAAAAGGAACCCGCAGTCCTGTCCGATGGTCGCAGTGAAATCGTTTGGATCATCAGGTGATACGCAGGCAACGGCCGAAGGCGTCACGCAGCCGCCCTTGTCGCAAAAGAGCGAACCGCTTGGGCAATCGCTATCAACTTGGCAACCGAGGGTGTCAGGAATACAGACGTTAACCGTAGCAGCGTCACCAACAGCACCAGTTGCCTGGCAAATATTGTTTGAGTTTGCACATGCAATAGGCGCTGAACCATCAAATGGTGATGGGTCGCAATTTGCAAGACACGCTGCCGGCTCTTGTCCTGTTCCGAAACAACTGCCCGTCACTTCAGATCCGAGGTATGTAAACTCGCAGGCCTGCCCTAACTTGGTAGCATAATTGCCTGGGTTTTCTTCATCAAGGCAAGGGTAAATACTCGGTGGAACGCAGGCACCCTCAATACAACGGTGTGTTCCGGATGGGCACTGGCTATCCTCAAGGCAACCCAGGTTGCTCGGAATACAGACTGTTACTGTTGCGGGGTCACCGACGAGTCCGATGGCCTGACAGATGCTATTGGGGTTTTGGCAGCCAATTTCTTCATCACCAGCAGCGCCGCTCGGAGAGCACTCTGCAAGGCATGCGGCCGGCGAGGTGCCGTCCCCATAACAGGCTCCCGTCAAGGTCGCTCCGAAGTAACCAAACTCACAAGCATCTCCAAGCGTGCTGGTGAAGTCAGAAGGGTCGTCAGCATTCAAACAAGGAATAACCGATGGTGGCACGCACGCTCCGTCGTAGAAACCGTGGGTACCTGTCGGGCAATCTTCGTCACCCAAGAGAATGTTATTGGGAATACAAACCTGAACGGTTGATGGGTCACCGATGATGCCTGCTGGCTGACACACGTTGTTCGGATTCTCACAAGCAATGCCACTTTCAACATCACATGACGCCAAACAGACCTTTGACGCTTCGTCGGCGCCGTAGCAATAACCGTAATGGTCGCTGCCGAAATAGCTAAATGAACACGCACCGTTCATTTCAACCCCGTCGCAAGCAATCGCGGACGGCGGCACACAGGAACCATCGTAGAGACCGAGAGTACCCGTTGGGCAAAAAGCTACATCAGGAATTTGCCCGGGTGGAATACATACACCGTATGTTGTCGGATCACCGATGATACCGGAAGCTTGGCAAACACTGCCCGGCGTCGCGCAGGCGACTTCACCAACAGGGTCACAGACTGCCAAGCACAATGGATCTCCGCCCGCCGAAAAGCAGCGCCCTTCGGTCCCGCCGGGTGTTGCACAAATGTCACCGATATTTTCGCAGGTTCCACCGCCACCAAAAGGTGATACGCAGACACCATTTTCACAACCAAAGGTACCGGCCGGACACTCAGCATCTGAAGCGCAGGCCGTTTTACACAAAGCTGGGACGTTTTCAGTGTTCTCGATATCCTCTACTGCGCCGAGGGGCTGGCACACGGAAGAGGCTTCATTGCAACCGATTGACGGGTCGCATGAGTTTACACAGATTCGAGTTGAGGTTGCAGGGTTCGTTACACAGTACCCAACCATTGCCTGACCAGTGGCATCATTAGGACCGAAGCATTGTGAGAACTCGTCTTGACCGTCGCAGGTATCGGTCGGCGACTTGCAATCGCCGTTAATGCAGCCGAACGAGAACACGGGGCACTCTTCATCGGACTGACACTGACGCTGACAAACACCGTTCGCCGTGAGGTCAAAACCATCGTTACACTCGAACCCGCAGCTCACACCATCGCAGGTGGCCGTTGAGTTGGATGGAGCAGCAGCGCGGCAATCGACACCAGCAGGTGTGCAGCTATTGACCGTGTCATCTGCAAGGCATCCCGAGGGGTCTCGCGCATCGTTTACGTGAAAGCCTTCATCGCACTCCCAGGCGCATTGCGAGCTTACACATGACGCAGTGGCGTTCTCTGGTGCGGGACACGCCGTCTCTTCGGCACCGCAGTTGTCTGTAACCGTGCCGTCTTCTGACGAAGACTCTTCCTCGAAGAACTCGGCAATCATACAACCGGATGTTAAGAACGACATAAAACATATGAGAACCAGGCCAAACGGCCCTTTGATGCTATTAATCACTGCATTTACCCCCCGCTACTGGTCGTAGCTAACGTCGATAACGAATCGACAGTTCAAAAATTATAGGACTTTTCAGATGTCGCTCAAGCGGATCTCAACAAGTTCAAGGTGTGTGATCCCGCTCACATTCCGTGGGCACACAGCGACCCACATGTGGGATAACCGAGCGGTGCAAAATGCAACGACCTCATTTTGACAATCAAATTTTCATCAGCGAACGAAACTATCTGAAATTTTTAGGGAATATTTCGGACAAGGAATGAATCAGCATCATTCATAAGCAGCGCAATCATGTATAGGCGCGGCGGATAACGCACGCTGACAAAAGGGATCTTCGGGGTGTTTTTTTGGTCGGTTTAAGTCAGAAAGCGACGCGAGAAAATTGCAATAACGGAAATTAGAGCTCGGTGCCGACTCTTTTTCGTCGAAGAAGGTGTATCAATATGAAACACAAAGGGAGCCAAAAGATGGGCGCCGAAGTTGCGCTGCAGCCGAGATCTTCCTCTGTCTTAATTTGAGACACGGGAGCCACTGGCTCCACGGTTTTCGTGGATGCGCTCAAAACCCGCCAATGTGAACCGGTTGTGGATGAATAGAGAAGCCGCGCTGACACTTTTTCGAAGTCGCCAGGCAGAGCTATGATGTCCCCGCTCTGCCCTGAAATCGTCGTCATCGCGCCTAAGGCGTTGACCAGCTGGACCTCTACAGGATGACCGACAACGTCGCCGTTGCCATTCCAGGCGTGGACAGTAACAGTGTCATCGCTTACTTGACCATTAAAGCTCAGAACGGATTTCGTGACAGCCGTATAGGCACGCCTTACACGCTGAGTGGAGTTGGTGCCTTGCTGGCGCACCATGACCTCGATCTCGTGTGGCCCCGGGAACCTTAGTTGCGGCTGTTCTAGAACTAGGACTCCGTCCGCTCCTGGCGCACGGTAGTTGTACCATGGCCCTCGCCCGTCAACCCTGACCGCATATTCCCCTTGAAAGTATGAATCTGCGAGATGCAATTCCCAGTCGCGGCTATTCTCGTTGAAACGAATATTGGCTCCACTGATTAGGCTCTCCTCAGCCGAGGTGTCGTTGTTTGAATAACAAAGGTCGTTTGTAGGGTCCCCTAACTCCGACTCTGTACAGATTTTTAAGTAAACGGCCAGGTGTCGCCCTTCAGGGCCTTCAGCGTTAAGCTTCCGAACTTTGAGCCCAAGGGGTGCCCCCAGTGTTTCTGGGCCGAGGTCCACTTTGAAAGCGTCAGCATCTTCTAATAATGTGGGTAGAAATACACCGATTAAGTCGGCAACAGCCGCAGGGTCGAAATCAGTCCCAATCTCATTGTAGGACTCGTACACATCAGCGAGGTCCAGCTGATCAATCATTATCTGAAGTGCACCCGTTGCATCAGGCACCAGGGAGACATTGATCACGAGGTTGAATTTGAACGCCAAAAGCCGCTGAACCGAATCGTCAATTAAAGGATAAATGGCGAGTTCTACATCCGGCCAAAAAATCTTAATATGGCTGTCTACTTCATCTTCAGAGATAATGTCGCCGCTCCCGAAAGTAACCATCATCGGTAAGGTTGGAACCAGAGCTAAGGTCACAGGCTCATCAGGCCCAGCCATGGTGGCGAGACCCGGGGCTATAAGGCTAATAAGCGAGACGGTCGGAGAGAATGTTCCGCCCGAGAGTTCCTCAAGAACCTCTGGCTTGAGATTGATACAGAGGTTGCCGCCGTTGAATAAGCTGTAGGCAGCTCGCTCGAGTAGCACATCGCCGAGTGTAAGCATGAGGTCGAAATTTTCCCATCGAAGCTGACCCGTAACCGGGTCTGGAGCCTGGATAACGGCACCCGGTGGGTCGATTTGCGGCAGCAGCCAAGATGAAGGCCCTATTTCAGGTACACATGGAACATACTCACTATGAAAGCCTGTATCGAAATCGAAATTCAAACCTTTGTTACCGGATTCACCGGTTACCGTTGGGGAATCAAGATCAGCAGTGACCAAATAGCCCATTGGGTCTGAGCGTTCATTCCCAACACCGAGCAGTGACACCAAATCGAGTTCGCCTGCTACTTCGAGAGGCTCATCTCCAAGTGCTCCAACCAGGCTATCCGCAATCAGTTCGGCGAGAAGGCTCGCCAGGAACTCGCTCTGGAGCAAGGTCTCAACCACACTGGTTGCCCAGTCTGTCACGGTACACCACGTACCACATCCGTCGTTGCCACAAGCAGGGTCACCAATGGCACCCTCTTGGCGGATATTAAAATCCAAGTTTAGGTCGTCGAGGTTCATAGTATCAGGGACCATGGTCAGGTATGGCTTAAGGTCCTCACCCAGCTCGATGTTGGGCCGTAAAACAACTTTGGCGGATTCGATGGTGATGCCTGCGTTTGCGCCGGGATCATCAATGAAGCTGCACGCGTTTTGAGCGCCAAAGCCAGTAAGGAGCCACACCATATCCAATGAAACGTTTACAAACTGGTCGGGACTACATGAACTCATGCTGCTTTCGGGGCAGCCAAATATCATTTCGATGCCGGGCCCATCCGCATCATTTATGAGGCGGGTGTGGACGTTGCCATCGAGGCTATCCAGATGGAGGCCAAGATTGGACCGGTGGCACGGTTGCCCATTGCACTCACCGGAGCGCACTTCCGCGTAAATGGTTGTAAAAAGAAGGTTTGTGCTGCTCTCCAGCGGAGCACCGGGCTCTCCCAGGTAGAGTTTGGCGATGTTTGGGTCGTCGCTGGACAGCTCGCAGGCTGACGAAGTATCCTCACCTTCAGGGGTGCACCCTGCCTTCAAAATACCTGGAACCGCACGGCCAATGCTGTCGAAACCTGTCTCGGTAACTCGAGCTCGAACGGCAGACTCTGTTGGTGCAGCCTCAGCAATATCACGGGGATAGACGTAATCACCCGCGCAGGCGCAGCCGCCTCCAGTGCCATCATCGGCACATGCAAGTGCTGATAATAGAATAAACGTACCGACCAAATTCAAACGGTTCATTACTGGACCCCCATGACCTATAAACTCTTTGATGCCGTTTATAGCGGGGATGCTGCCAGATCAAAAGTGTAATGGGCACCAGAGGGCTCTAAACCCCTTGGTAATTTGGGCGTCGCCTCTCGAGAAGTGCACTGAGCCCTTCCAGGGCATCTGAACTCCCGAAGATGGACTTAAGCTTTGCCAATTCGGCGCTTAGGCCCTCATCAAGGTCTTTTTCGCTCGCAATGGCCGTTAGCTCCTCCACCATGCCGATGGCCAGCGGTGCTTTAAATGAGACTTTCTTCAA
Source organism: Deltaproteobacteria bacterium (assembly GCA_018668695.1). Classification (NCBI taxonomy): domain Bacteria; kingdom Pseudomonadati; phylum Myxococcota; class Myxococcia; species Deltaproteobacteria bacterium. The sequence continues at coordinate 45,546 of JABJBS010000334.1, read as the reverse complement.
TATCTTTAACGCCTTGGCCGACTCAGGCTCAGTGGCTTGCCCTTTTAGCAAGTCATTAGATGACGTTTCAGCGAGCCATTGTGCAACCTCGCGGGTTGGCTCATCAAGGTTACTCAACTCGGCAGCCGTTTGCACCTTGTCCGTCTTCAGCGCTCGAGCGATGGCGTCATCTAATTCCTCAACACCAACAACTTCATCAGCCAAGTTTAACCTTGCGAGGTCTTTCGAGGATAAGAACGCGCCGGTGTAGATGTAATAGCGGGCAAGACCAAGCCCCAGTCGCCGCGTGAGGCGTTGCGTGCCGCCGAGGCCAGGATAGATGCCAATGCCTGTTTCAGGGAACCCCATCGATGCTCGATTGGTTGCGACGATGGCGTGGCACGAAAGTGCTAGCTCAGCTCCGCCGCCCAGCGCTAAACCGTCCATCGCGCAGATAACGCGCTTTGGACTTTTTTCGATTGCACGAAAAATCGCCTGCCCCTTTTCAGTGAAGGCTTGAATCTTGTCGAGGGAATCCCCCCTGATTTTGTCTACGAAGAATTGAACATCAGCCCCGGCTACAAATGCTTTACCGGCCCCAGCGATAACAATGCCATCGACTGACTTGTCTTCCTGGGCCTCCTCGAAGCGCTCGCCTAGCTGGGAAACTGTTTCCGGATCCAGTGCATTAAGCTTATCGGGACGGTTAATCATGATTGTGGCGATAGAATCTTCCACATCAAGGCTTACCCGCGACAACACGAAGGGGTCTGGCCCAGCGAAGCATTCAGGGAAATCTAGATTGTATTTTTCAGTGAGAGATTTAACGTGCTGAGTAGCGACCGCTTTGCCTATCTGGTTTGCTAGTTCGAACGGGCCAATGGGCCATCGCAAACCAACGCGAGCGCCAATGTCGGTATCCTCAAGCGTACTCACGCCTTCATCCACAAGATGGCCAGCAATGGTAAAGACAACTCCCAGCAGGCGTTCTGACACGGGCTTAATGGAGGCCTCGTCAGGCTCCCCGCCTAGATTCCAGTTTTCGCCACTTTCAACTTGCGGCACTAAGGATGCGGCAGGTGCATAAAAGTCACCAAGGACGCCGGCGAGTGAGCGACTGGCGTGTAGCGTAATAGGAACGCCTGTAACGTTCATCAGCTCGAATGGTCCCATACCCACACCAAAGCACTGCTTAGAGGCAGCCTCGATGGACGCAATGGAGTGACCCTCTTCCTTGAGCCGGATGGCCTCGTTGAGCCATGGGACGAAAAAACGATTGACTACAAACCCGGGCGCGTCGGCTGAATCGATTGGGGTCTTGCCTATGCGTTCTTGGAAATTCCAAGCATCAGCCAGCACAGATTCGCTGGTGGCTTCGTGACCTATTACCTCGACAAGTCTGTTTTTTGCGGGGTGATAAAAGTAATGGAGACCAATCACTCTTTCCGGATGTTGGACGCCTTCTGCAACTTGGGCAACCAGAAAGGAGCTTGTGTTCGTCGCAAGAACCGTGTCGGGTCGCGTGATTTCGCCAAGCTTCTGAAAAAGTGATTGCTTGATGCCAATGTCTTCAAAAACAGCTTCGATTATAATATCGACGTCGTTCAAATCATTCATGTCACCGGTGGCGCTGATTCGTCCCAGAATAGTCTCAACTTGCTCTGGCTTAAATATCTTGCGCTCTACGCCTTCCATGAGAAGGGTTTCGATTCGCTTCACGCCCTTTCTGGCTTGTTCTTCATTCATATCAGCCAGGATGACATTGAACCCCTCGGTTGCGATCTTCTGGGCAATACCACTGCCCATGTTACCTGCTCCAACAACTGCTGCTTTTTGGATTGTCATGTACGGTCCCTTTGTCATTGATTTCGGCCGTGTTTAACCTCTGAAATCCTTTGAGGCAACCCATCAAATGCACTTACACCAAGGGCTTGCCGGATTTAGGTCCGTTTATCCAGCTTGGGGGAGTGTGCCCCGCTTGACTACAGCCCCCCACGTATAACACGCCTTATTTGATTGAATTTTAACACCTAGGAGTACCGTCATATCTGAGACACGGAGGGTTGCTGAATTTGCTCACGCTTTACATGACCTCGAAATGTTTGGCATAAATTTCAGTAGACACTTTAATGGGGGTTGGAGTGCCATTGCTTTTTACAACGCCCCGGAGCCGCATATGAAACGTCGTAACATGAGACACGTTATCGTAATGACCATTGCGGTCGCGATAGGAATGCCTGCCAGTCAAGCATTCGCAGACTCGGATGAAGACCTAGGTAAAAACCTTAAGTTGCTACAACAGCAACTCACAGATCTCCAGGTTCAGATTCGAGCAATCCAGGACCACCTGGGAGTTGAACCCGTTCAACACGCTGCAGACCCTGCGGTTGAGGCGGAGCCGGAAGATAAAACGCCGATGCCTCCAGGTGACGCGGCTACTGGCTGGAGCAAGAGAGACAACAAAGAGTCGCTCAAAGAGTCTCTGGCTGAGCTCGAGAAACTGGTTGCAGCTGAGCCTGCAGATGGGATCGCCTACGAATGGCTATCCCGGGGGTACTACCTTTTGACGGATGGCCACATGCGACAAGAGGAAGACTACGATGACAAGCGCGACGATATGCTGGCCACCTACAAAAAGGGTTTTGATTATGCCATGGATGGCATGAAGGCGATTAGCCCGAAATTTAACGAGTGCTTGGAGTTGCAAGATCCAGTTGAAGACTGCGTAAGCCACCTACCTATGGAAGCGGCAGGCCATATCTACTGGTACGCAGTTAACCTCGGAAAATATGCGGCATTAGATTCATTTCCAACACTGCTTTTTTACAAAGCTCAAATTTTTGCTCTGATGCAACGACTTCTCACGCTCGACGAGTATTATTTTCACGGAGCAGCTCATCGTTACTTCGGAGCGTATTACTCGAAAGCACCAGCATGGGCCGGTGGTGATATGAATAAGTCAAAACTGCATTTTGAGAAAGCGTTGGAAATTGCGCCTAATTACTTCTCGACCAGCGTCCTGATGGCGGACATGTATACCCGCAAGACAGAGGACCCTGATCACTTTAAACGGCTTTTGGATTTCGTAATCAACGCAGATAAAGACATTCTTCCAGGGCTAGCACCAGAGCAGGCTTTTGAGCAAATAAAAGCGACGAACCTTCTCGAAGAGATTGACGACATCTTCTAATCTGTATGCCTTTGGGTGGGAAAAATAATGTACCGACAGTTATGTGAAATCCGAGTAACCATGATTGCAGCTTGCCTCTGCTTCGCAATGGTTCCCTCTATGGCGTCAGCGAAGGTGAAGGCAAAGGTTTGTACCGTGGCCCCCGAGGGCACGCCCTGGGAGCAGCTCACGAAGAAGGTTAAGAAGATTATCCGAAAGGAATCCTCCAGCGAACTGAAAATCAAGGTTTACTTCGGAGGCGCTAAAGGCGGTGAGAACGAGTGCATTGCAAAGGTTCACGCGAATGAACTGCAAATGTACGGCGGTACTCTAAGCGCGATGAATAAGTATGCGCCTGCCCTTGAGGTTTTCGATCTTCCCTTTCTGTTCAAGAACTCTGCCCAGGCAGACTTTGTACTGGATAAGTATGCAACTCCTATCGTGTCTAAATTACTCGAGAAGGGCGGCCTCGTTCTATACATGTGGGCCGAAAACGGCTGGCACAACATTGGAGCGAACAAGTTTATTAAGAAGCCTAGTGATCTAGCTGGAATTACGATTCGTGCGCAGCCATCAAAGGTTCACCCATTAACTTGGTCAACACTCGGCGCGGTGCCTGTCGAGTTAAGCACCGAACAAGTTACGGATGGATTCAGAGATAAGAAGGTGGTCGCGTTTGGTCAGACTCCACTCTACACATTTGCCGCCAACTGGCAGCCCCACATTACTCACTACACACTCACTCAGCACCTCTACCAGCCTGGAGTGCTCGTCTGGAGTAAGAAATTCCACGACGCGCAAACCAAAGAGATCCAGAAATTCATGCATCTTGACCCCCAGGCTCTCGCAGAGGAAGGCCGAGAAGGTGTTCGCAAATTGGAACCCCAGCTTATTGAAAACTTCCGTAGTTACGGCATCAAAGTTTATCAGCTAACTCCAGCCGAAAAGAAAGCTTTTGCGACTAAAGCGAAAGACGTTTTTAAGATATACCGTTCTAAGGCGTCACCAGAAGCGAAGCAGTTACTCGACGTCATTGAAAAAGGCAGAAAAGCTTTTAAGTAAAACAATCGACTAACACTCGAAGAGGAAATGAACCATCATGTCTCAATTTAGAGTTCTCACCGTCATATTAGTAGCTACTTCCCTCACCGCGTGCGGCGGCAGTCGTGAAGCCATTTGGGACCGCGAAACAAAGGTTGCCGAAGGCGCAGAGCTCTCTTCAGATGTGTCCTCGGCGATCAAGGCTGAAGCGGACGCCGCGTGGGCATTGCGCGCAGACCCCGTTCAAACGAAATTAGCGATTGAGAAATGGGAGCAAGCACTTGCAGCATCCCCCAAGGACATGGCACTCCTGACGATGTTGGCCCAAGCCTACCGGTTTTACGGTGACCTTCACCAGCGGCTTGCGGGTGATAAGGATGGCATGTTGGCATCTCTGGAGAAAGGCGTGACGCTCGGAGAGCGTGCGATGGTGGCATCCTCTGCTGAATTCGAAGGACGAGTTAAGGCCGGTGAGAAGCCGGAAAATGCTGTAAGTTCAATATCGATCGAAGGTCAGCCTGCGATGTACTGGTATTCAGTATGTTTAGGTAAATGGGCAAACGAACAAGGTATCGCGGCCCTGCTTAAGTACAAAGAGCGTATCTTTAAGATTATGGAGCGCGTCTTGGCTCTGGACCCAACTTATTACTACGGTGCGCCGCATCGCTACTTTGGTGTTTACTTCGCCAAGGCACCGGGTTTTGCCGGCGGGGATATGGGCAAAGCAAAGGAGCACTTTCTGAAGTCCATTGAGCTGGCCCCTGATTATCTCGCAACCAAGGTGTTGTATGCGGAGTTTTGGGCGACGAAGGAAGACGAAGAAGATTTGTTCTACGAGTTGCTTGACCAGGTTATCGCTGGCGACGCCACCAAGATTCCAGAAGTGGCGCCAGAGCAAGTATTTGAAATCGAGAAAGCGAAACGACTTAAAGCCGAAGGCGAAGACATCTTCTAACCCTTCTTATTTATCGAACCCAGGGAGTTAATGAATGCTTTGGAGAATATCTCTTTGCGCCGTATTGGCCATCTCGCTCAGCGCGGAAGCGTTTGCGAAGAAGAGCGACAAGATTGTAGTCCGTGCGGGAACCGTTGCACCTGAAGGCACGCCTTGGGAGCAGCAAATCAAGGGTACCAAGAAGCACATTCGTAAAGATTCAGGCGGACGCATCAAGGTGAAGGTTTACTTCGGTGGTGCTAAAGGCGATGAGAAATCATTGGTTCGTCAGTGCCGGGATGCTCGCTTGGAGATTATCGGGGTATCGACCGCATCAATCGGAACGGAAGTTCCGGAAATGCAGGTTCTTGAGCTACCGTTTATCTTTAAGACTTCTAAAGAAGCCGACTTTGTATTGGATAACTACCTTTACAAGCCAATCGGCGATGTCATGAAGAAATACGGCTACATCCTGTACCAATGGGCAGAGAACGGCTGGCAGAATATCGGGTTGACCGATGGGTTCGTGAAGCACCCTGCTGACTTGGCCGGCCGTAAGATCCGTTCTCAGGAAGCGCCTGTTCACCTTTCCACTTGGAAGGCGATGGGAGCATCACCTACAGAAATGCCGGTTTCGGAAGTATTGCCCGCCCTGAACACGGGTCGTGTGGATGGCTTTGCTCAGACGCCGTTATACACGTTTGCGGCAGGTTGGTATCGAGGTATCAAGTACTACACGATCAGTCGTCACCTGTATCAGCCAGGCGTTCTTGCGTACTCTAAAAAGTTTTTCGACAAAGTCCCTGCCGACCTGCAACCGGCGCTCATGGGCAATGTACAAAAGGATACAGAGAAGGGTCGAAAAGGCGTACGGCGTCTCGAGCCCGGTCTAATTAAGAACTTTAAAAACTATGGAATCAAGGTCTACGAACTTACGGATAAAGAACGTAAGTCATTCTCCAAGCCAGCCAAAGCGGTTCGCAAGGAATTTGAATCACGGGCAACCCCAGAAGGCTTAGCTCTACTGAAGACCATCGATAAGGCGGTCAAAGAGTATCGCAGTAAATAATATAATTCGGTGACTGGCGCTTATGGGGAGTGGCCAGTCAACGTTCAACCTTAGGGTTAACAACCGCCTCGCGCGGTAGGGGGTAACGGAATAATGGAAACGGTTAGTATCGCCGTTGTGATTATTCTAGCGGCTTCGAGTTTCTATTTTCTCAAGCACAAGCCAGTCGTCGCGATTATTCTCACCGCCCTTGGGGTGGTGCCATTGCTGTTCGGCTCCTTTGGAACCTCGTTGATCCTCTCGACGATTTCTTTGAGCCTTCTTTTGGCTCAACCACTTTATGTTGTTCTCGGGGTTCTTACCCTCGTCTGCTTCAATTATATGGCTTCGGTGCCTGTTAACGATTTCGGTATTTTTCCAGAAAAGATATTTGGGTTAACGGACAAAAACGAGCTACTCGCCATCCCGTTCTTTGTTATATCTGGCGCAATTATGACCCACGGTGGCATTGCAAAGCGCCTCATTGATTTCGCGCGAGCGCTTACATGGTGGATGCCGGGCGGTTTAGCCATCGCGGCCATCGGTGGTTGTGTGCTTTTCGCAGCAATCAGCGGCTCATCTCCAGTGACAGTTATTGCCATTGGCGGAATGATGTATCCTGCGTTAACGGCGGCAGGATACGATGAAAAAACCTCGATTGGCTTGCTGACCTCGGCCGGCTCACTTGGGATTGTCATCCCCCCTTCTATCCCGATGATTATTTACGCCATTGTTGTCAGCGGGCAGCAAGTTGTGGATGTTGGTGACTTATTTTTAGCCGGTATTGGCCCAGGTCTTTTGATTGGTGGCTTACTTGGTAGCTATGTCGTAGGCACCTCGCTTCGAAACAGCAAGAATTTCAATGCAGACCTTAAACGGTTACTCACTGGTTTTGCGATCATCGCCTCACCGTTTGTCGTTGGGCAAATCATTGTCGGCATGGGGAATAAATGGGGCCATGTTACAGGGCCGGTCGTTCTTGCTGTGATGGCGTGCATTGTTGCCCGCAAGCAGTTGCTTGAGGGCTTCTGGGCCTTGATGCTTCCGGTTATCATTTTGGGCGGCATTTACTCGGGCTTGTTCACACCGACCGAGGCGGCGGCTGTTGCCGTGGTCTACTCTCTTGTTGTTGCGATTTACATCTACAACGAGATGGAGTGGCGCGACATGCCGGAGCTGATCGCAGACTCCACTGTCATGATGGGCTCCCTGGTCGTTATCATGGTCATTGCATTCGTGTTTAACGATTATCTCGTTAGTGAGTCTATTCCTGAGCAAGCAGTTGCGTTGATTCGCGACATGGAGCTCACTCGCATCGAGTTCCTGGTCGTTCTAAATATCTTCCTGCTTTTGGTGGGCTGCTTTATGGATATTATCAGTGCGATATTAATTATCGCTCCACTGATTGTGCCGATGGCAGCGGCTCCAGGAATTGAGATTGACCCTGTTCACCTCGGCATCGTGTTTATCGTTAACCTTGAAATCGGTTATCTGACGCCGCCGCTTGGCTTGAACCTTTTTGTGGCCAGTACGCTTTTCAAAAAGCCTATTGGGGAGGTTGTTCGTTCGGTCGTACCTTTTACCGGCCTGATGTTGATCGGTATTATTATGGTCACCTATATTCCTGCGATTTCGTTAGGACCGGGAGAACTCCTTCAGGAGCTCTATGGTACAAAGAAGGAGCCGGTCGGGGAAATCATGTCGCTTCAAGACCTCATGTTACAGGCAGGAGAGGATGACGATGAAGACGACGATGACTATGATGATGACGAAGAAGATTCTGATTCCGATGACGCAGAAAACGCAGGCGACCCTGACGCGGTAAATGAGGATGGTGACACCCCTTCTGATGAGGCGGCTGGTGATGGCGAAGAGAACCAGGAGCAAGGCCAGGCCCCTCCCGAGGGTGATGGCAGTCCTGAGGCCGCCCCTGCGGCTGATGACGCCCCTGCTGATCCAGGTTCCAAGCCCATCGAAGCTGAGGCTGCGCCCTAGCCTTGCGAGACTGCACGGGTCCTGTATAGGGTCATCATAGAAATCTTGCCCAAAAGGTGCCCGCATGCCCGTAAAACACGAAGAGATTCACGCTCGCACCCATGACAATCTTAAGCTGTTTATTCAGCGATGGACTCCCGATTCAACACCGGTTCGTGCTGAGGTCGTTCTGATTCATGGTTATGCGGAGCATAGTGGACGATACCGGGAGTTTGCACATGCGCTTGCGGAACAGGGCATCCAGACCTTAGCCGTTGATTTACGTGGGCATGGTCACTCAGAGGGTATCCGTGGGCACTGCGATGCATTTGAGCACTTTCTTCATGATGTTGAGATGACTCTTGAGCATGCCGCCGACGGTGTGCCTCGATTCATTCTGGGGCATTCTCATGGCGGGCTTGTGACGCTCGATTTCGTCGTTAAGAACACTCCTGATGTTTCCGGTGTCATCCTCTCGAATCCGTTTCTCGGTTTAGCGATGCCAGTACCTGCTCCAAAGCTCTTTGCGGGCCGCCTCGCGGGAAACTTTGTTCCAACACTGGCGATTCCATCAGGTATTGATGCAAGCGGCCTAACCCACGATACGGAGATTGTAAGACGCTATGAGCGTGATCCCATGGTCTTCCCTACTGCCACCGCGGGCTGGTTTAATGAAGTAGAGCGCGCGCAGGACCGTGTTAAAGGCTATCGGGATTTTCCGAAACCGCTTCTTTATCTGTTTTCTGACTGCGACCCTGTTGCATCTCCTCATGATAACCGTAATTTGGCTGAACGACTTAGCGGGGATGATAAAACTATCCACGTCCGTAGAGGTGAGAAGCACGAAATTCTCAACGAATTAGCCCGGCATGAAACATATGAGGTAATCAGTCAGTGGATCCTTCAACGCTCACCATTGACGTAGCTGTCGACACCGGCGGAACGTTTACCGATATTGTCGCGCGCCGGTCTGATGGTGCTACTCAAACCCTCAAGGTTCCTTCTACGCCCCGCGACCCCAGCGAAGCGGTGCTCAATGGTCTGGCTGCACTCGCGAAGGTATTACCTGGCAACGTGACGCATGTGGCGCATGGTACGACGGTTGCCACCAACGGATTGCTTGAGGGCAAAGGTGCTCGGGCGGTGCTGATCACGAACTCGGGATTTGAGGACCTCCTGCAATTGCGGCGTCAAAATCGGCCCAACATTTATGATCTCTTCCCGTCTCCTCGTCCACCGCTTATTCCCCGTACCCAAACCCTCGGCTTGGTCGGTAGGCTACGGCATGATGGGTCTACCCATACAGAACAAGAGGACCTTGCCGCATTTATTCAAACTCACCATGAGCTCTTGGCTTCTGCTGAATCATTTGCGGTATGCCTGCTTCACTCTTACGCCAATCCGGTTCATGAGCAGCAAGTTGGAGCCGCCCTTACCGCGGCATTTCCAGGCGTGCCGCTCACCCTTAGCTCACGCATCAGCCCTCTTAGCCGGGAGTATGAGCGGGCCGAGACGACAGCGGCAAATGCGTTTATCGCGCCAGTGATGACTCGCTATATAGGGAAGTTACGTGCCGACATTGCCCCTGCTGAACTTAGCGTTATGGATTCAGCGGGCGGCCGCCTCACGGTACAAGGCGCATTAAAAGAACCGGTGAGAACTGCCCTGAGTGGACCCGCTGGTGGCGTTCGGGGCGCGTGGGCTGCCGGTTGCGGCGCTGGCTATCATTCGATTCTGGGGTTGGATATCGGCGGAACCTCAACGGATGTAAGTATCGCACAAGGTCATTTACGGCCGAAGGTGGATGGGCGCGTTGGAGAAATCCCACTGCGCACACCCATGCTGAATATTGAAACAGTTGGAGCAGGCGGTGGATCTATTGCTTTCATCGATAGCGGCGGCGCACTTTGCGTTGGACCAAAGTCGGCGGGTGCTGACCCTGGCCCTGCCGCCTATGGAAAAGCAGGCGTTAATGCGCAGGCCACTGTAACGGATGCCAATGTCGTTTTGGGACGTATACCCAATTTGCTGGGTGGCTCGATGGCAATCGACCACGGTGCCGCAGAAGCAGCCATCGCCCGTGTCGCGGAGAAACTGGCCGCCACGGTTATGGATACCGCGAAGGCAATTGTTTCCATCGCTGAATCGACCATGGTGCGAGCATGTAAGAACATTTGCATGAGCCAAGGCGTAGACCCTCGAGAGCTGGCGCTGGTTGCATTCGGCGGCGCGGGCGGTCTTCATGGATGTGCAGTGGCTGAACAGCTTGGTTGTAAGGCCGTTTTATTCCCTGCAAACTCAGGCGTCTTGTCCGCGCAGGGCATACAGAATGCGCCTATTCAGTCGTCAGCGAGCAGGAGTTACTTTGTAGATAGCCGCGAGCTAGAAAGTGGTCAACTATGCCTAGATCTTGAGAACTCACTCACCAAACTAAAAAGCGAGTGTGAGCTTCAAGGAAATCTGCAGACAACCATTTACCTGGATTGTCGTCTCGTCGGGCAGAGTCATGACATTGCGCTCCGGCTTGAGGAAGTTGTTCAGGACGTAAAGGGGGAAAGCCTGCTCGCGCGGGCTCGCAGCTCTGACTTGGCGGCGAAGATACGGTCTCATTTTGCTAATCGTCACAAGGTGCTTTATGGGTGGGAGCCAGAGGTAGGTGATGCGTTTGAGCTGACAGCGTTTAGGGTTCATTTGAGCCAAGCGCCTCATGACTTAGCCGGTGATTCATTGGATTCTCTTTCAAAGAAAGAGCATGACGGGCCTAAGGCCTTATCGAGTTACAGTGCTACATTGTGGCTGCCATCTGACTGGGAAGCCGTTGAGGATAGCTCTGGATCCATGGTTTGCACCAGAAAGACGGGCCATCGTCAACACCGGAAATCAACCCACGCCAAGCTTGGCTTGGAGGTTCATCGTCAAAGACTAAGCTCGATTGCTGAGGAAATGGGCGCCGCACTGATGCGCTCATCGTATTCGGCCAACATTAAAGAACGGCGTGATTTCTCATGCGCCCTTTTTGACGGGCAGGGAAATTTACTGATTCAAGCTGCTCACATACCTGTTCATCTAGGCTCACAAGAGTTGAGCGTTAAAGCGGCCATCGAACATGTATCCTTTAGCCCCGGCGACACGGTTATTCTCAATGATCCCTTTTGCGGGGGGACTCATCTACCTGATGTCACCTTGGTGTCACCGGTGTTTTTGGATGATGGGAACTCCCCTGCTTTCTTTGTGGCAAATCGCGCTCATCATGCGGATGTCGGTGGCATTAGTCCTGGCAGCATGCCTGCCCCATTTTTTGACGATGGCACAACTCGCACTTTAGAGATACTTGATGAAGGATTTTGTATTGGACCGACACTGCTTGACGACGGCGTTCGTGATGCATTTGTTTCTGCTTCGCGAACACCTGCCGAGCGACTGGGAGACCTTCGTGCGCAGGAGGCCGCGAATCATGTAGGCATACAGCGCTTAAAGGAGTTGGCTGAGTCTTCGTTCTCACCTGAGGAACTCTTAGCTCTCAACGAAGCTTTGCTTGATTACGCGGAAGCGCGAATGCGGGCGGTCATCGGATCTATTCCCGATGGTAGTTTTACATTCGTAGATGCCCTGGATTCCGATGGCATTAACGACAATCCCATTTCGATTGAGGTGACGCTTACTGTTCATGGTGATGAAGCCGTGGTCGACTTTTCGAACTCTGCGCCAAGTTGTGACTCCGCCCTTAACGCTGTTAAGGCGATAACTCTTGCTGCGACCTACTATGTTTTCCGATGCTTGGCTCCAGAAGAAATGCCATCCAGTGGCGGCATCATGCGACCTTTACGCGTTATCACCCGCCCCGGTTCAATTTGCGACGCTCAGTACCCATCGGCGGTTTCTGCCGGCAACGTTGAAACTTCGCAGCGCCTGGTTGATGCATTGCTTGGCGCGCTTTATGAGTTTGTGCCTAAGCTCGTGCCCGCCGCATCATGCGGAAGTATGAACAATGTTCTAATTGGCGGAATCGATAGCGACAGTGAAACCCCAGCCTGGGTGCATTACGAGACCTTAGCGGGTGGCTGCGGTGCAGGGCCATCGTCTCATGGCGCCAGTGCGCTCCACAGTCACATGACGAATACGCTCAACACTCCCATCGAGGAAATGGAGCGATTATTCCCTGTCTTAATGCCCTGTTACAGGATTCGTGAGACCACAACGGGCGGCGATACCTTTCGGGGTGGCCGCGGGATTGAGCGGCAGTATCAGTTCCTTCGGCATTCTACCCTTACCCTTATGACCGAGCGGCGGCGTATCGCGCCCTATGGCTTAGCTGGGGGGGAATCTGGGCAGTTGGGGGAGAATAGCCTGGTTCGCGCGACAGGGGCGACGACCCCACTGCCTGGCAAGGTTGCCTGCAGAGCATCGCCCGGAGACATACTGGTGGTAAAAACACCCGGTGGCGGCGGCTGGGGAGCGGGAGACCAGTAGGCCTCAGCTTAGAAGCTTATCCATAGACTCTTCATCGGCGGGCACGAAATCATAATCGCCCATTTCGTCGGATGGTACCCAGCGCAAATCCCGCACGGAGATTGCTTTAGGGGTTTGGTCGCCAATATCGCATGCCATGAGATACAAGCAGATATCGTAATTGGGGTAAGAACGCTTAGTTTCACTAAGTAGTCCGGACACTTCGGCATCGATTCCCAGCCGGTAATTGAGTTCTCGTACCAAAGCATCTTCCTTGGATTCGCCGTCTTCCATTTTGCCGCCGGGGAACTCCCAGAGCATTGGGAACACGGCCTTCTCGAGCCTCTGCGTTATCAAGTAGGCGCCGTTGCGTTCTATCGCTGCGGATACAACGTATATTGTGCGCTTACTCATAGCGTGTCCTCGGTGATGGGTTATCGAACGTCAAAAGCGTAGAGGTCGCCGCGATTACTGAGCACGAAGATTCCAAGGTCAGACCAGTTAGGATCACTGTTCGCCCCACCTCGCATTGCAGTCGCCTGGAGTGGCTTACCACTCAGCGCATCAAGTACAACCAACCCATTGGGTCCGCCCGCAAAGGTTAGCAGGTTTCCCTTGAGAGTCATGCGTGAGACTGGGCCATTGTCCAAACGAACTCGGTAGACAACGCTTCCATCTTTTGGATTTAGCCGCCAAACGAGACCATCTCCCGATGCAGCGAAAAGTCGCTGATGGTCACCGGCGAGGCGGTTCACAGCCTTCGCGGCCTGGGACCAATTACGCTTACCGGTTTCTGGGTCGAGAGACACAATGCCCGAGCTGTATGATGCAACGATAAGCTGACCATCGATCAATACGGGGTCCGCATCAACGTCGGCGAATTTGTCTTGGCTCAGTGATGCTGGCATCGCCCAGATTTCTTTGCCGGTCTTGATGTCAAAAGCAGCGACATACCCGTCGGAAAATCCAACATACGCTCGACCCTTAGAGATAAGCGGGCGGCTATGCCCAAGCACGGTCATCCCACTGGGTGGAGTACGTCTCTTGGACCAGATCCGTTTACCATTCTCGATATTGAGTAAAACAAGCTCAGATTGGGCGTTTGTTACCAAGACGCCCTCAGGAAGAATGTTGGGCTCAGCGCGACTTTCAGCGCTCAATGCCACTGACCATAAAGTGACCCCTGTGTCGGTCCCTACGCAATGAAAAATTCCATCGCGGCTCGAAAACAGGGCAACTTCTTGGCCCGACTTCTGAACTCCAATCCCACCAAAGGCTTCGAGTTCAGCCGGGAAATCTTTCGCCCAAATTTCGCTACCGTTTCGGGTAGATAGCGCAATCAGGCGACGCTCGCCGGTGCCTACGATTACAAGTTCATGTCGGTTGGAAACCGCCGGACGTCCCATCGTAAATGAGAGTGTACGGTGAGTTCCTTCACGAACCAGAGGCTGCTGCCATCTTAGAGGGAAAACCACTTGGTTTGATGCGTCGATAGAACGCTCGGATTCATTGCCAGCTTCTGCAGTTGGCATGACTCCTAAAACGATGCATCCAAAAGCGAGAAGGAGCCGGGTTGTCATTTTTATTGGGCCTTGTCTGCCTTAGGAGCAGGCGCAGCTGCAGCCTTTTCTTCGCCGCCCACTTCCTTAAGAAGCTTGTCGACTGCAGAATTAAGAGTTGACGTTGGGAATTCCGCTTTCGCCATAACGAGTAATTCGCGAGCTTTGTCCGAACGACCGGCGGCATGATGGATACGTGCAACTTCAAATGTGGCAGCGTCTCGGTAGAAGGCATTCTTGCTCGAACTGATCTTTTCAAACGTTGCGATGGCTTCATCGGCCTTGCCCATGGACTCTTGCAGGAGTGCCAAACGCTCAATCGCTAGGAAATAGAGGCTGTTGTTTTGGCTAATGGTGTCAACCAACTTATTCAGGGCCGCTAAGGCACCCTCCTTATCGTCAAGTTTGACCAATGTGTCGACAGCGTAAAATTGGGCCAGATCGGCAACTGATGAGCCTGATGCAACAACGCCGTCTAGCGCAACACGTGCAGCGCGAAGCCGTGCTTCATCCGTGGCAAATACAGGTGGCTCAGCATCTGGAGCAGCGGTGCTTTCGTCGATGGCGACTTCTGCGTTCAAGACGGTCATTGCGACGTCAAATGCGCTAGATGATTGCGCCTTTTCGACGGCCATGACTTCCATACCACCCCATCCCAGCGCCACTGCACTGGCAATACCAATGGTGATGACGATAACGAGGTTTTTATGTTTGTCTACCCACTCAATGCTTTGATTGGCGGCTTCGATAAAGGCATCCTCTTCCTTGAGGAGTTCTTTACGACTTTGCTTCTTGCTCATTTTTTTCTTGGCCATGTACCCACTCTTTGTCGGACCGAAAACAATTCGGATCGCCGAACAGTTCTCGGCGCGCAGTTATCTAAAAGTATGAGGCCGGGGAATCAAGGAAAAACGGTAAGAATGAGTAGGTTAGAGGCGTTTTCCTGTGAAAACGTGCCTAAGAGCGACACTCAGGGCTCTTAGGTCGAGACCTCGATAAATTCAACCCCAGCCCAAGAAACTCCTTGATATTTAACAGGAACTAACCGATACATGCCTTATTCTTGAACCCCGGGCCAATTGGGCCCCAGCAGAAGGACACCGACTCCGAAATGATGTTATCGGTGACAAAAAACAGAGCAAGCGTTCTATCGGTCCCAGAACGGACGTTGGCCGGACCCGCTATTTTAAGCGAAGCCGCCACACCGCTAATCAGGCAGCGCCCCTTTGGGAGCAGCAGCTTGGCCGCACTGTTTACCTTCGCTAACCAACAAAAGCCGTCTTATATGGCTCTACACGCAAAACCAGTTACTAGCTCGCACTCATGGGACCGAGCTTGTAGGCAACTGGACACCGGCGCTGGTCCGTATTGGACCCCCGCAATGGTTACGAAAGAATTTCAACATGACTCGCAAAATGGTCGTCAACGCAGTGGATCCAGAAGAGGTCCGCATCGCATTATTGGAAAATGCCCGCCTCATTGATTTCGATATCGAAACGAGGGGCTCCCAGACCAACACTGGGAATATATATAAAGCTAGAATCGTAGACGTTGAGCCATCGCTCAATGCTGCATTCGTCGATTATGGCGCAGACAAGCAAGGCTTTCTGACTGCCAACGACGTGAATCCTCGTGCAGCCGGTCACGGCGACGATGTTGAGCTTGATAAAAATGCCAGCATTACCGAGCTTTTAAAGCCGGGCCAAGAAATCCTGGTCCAGGTCACTAAAGATGAAGTTGGTGCCAAGGGTGCCGTTCTAACGACCTATCTGGCACTTGCAGGACGATACGTTGTGGCAATGCCCAACACGAATCGGCAAGGCGTCTCCAAAAAAATTGAAGACGAAGAAACACGCAAACGTATGCGTGAAGCAGCCGACAAACTTAAGATTCCAGACGGCATGGGTGTGATTATCCGTACTGCTGGCAAGGACCGCACGAAGCTTGAGATCAGTCGAGATCTTAAGGTGCTCTTGCGACTCTGGGAAAACATCCAAAAAGAATCCAAAAAGACTAAGGCGCCGTCGCTTATCTTTAAGGAACAAGATGTCATCATTCGTTCACTTCGAGATTATTTCTCGGCGGAAATTGATGAAGTCATCCTCGATTTAGACGACGCCTATGATGGTGCGGCTGAGTACATGCGAATGGTTATGCCAAAGCATCGCGGCGCCCTTACCCGCTACGTTGAGTCTCGGCCAATCTTCCACCATTATGGTATTGAAGCTCAGCTGGAGACGATTTATCAGCCAAAAGTTGGCCTGCCATCGGGCGGGTCGCTTGTTATTGAGCAGACCGAAGCACTGGTCGCCATCGATGTAAACTCTGGCAAGCGTAAAGCGGGCGGACATGAAGAGACGGCCACTGCAACCAACATGGAAGCAGCTAAAGAAGTCGCTCGACAGTTAAAACTACGGGACCTCGGCGGAATTATCGTCGTCGACTTCATCGATATGTCCAATCGCAAGAATCAGCAAAAAGTTGAAAAGGCGATGAAGGACGCGCTTAAGGAAGACCGCTCGAAGGTCAAGGTAAGCCGCATCTCTCGCAATGGTACACTTGAGCTTACACGGCAGCGTATTCGAGCCAGTGTCCATGCAAGTATGTTTAGCCGATGCGAAGCATGTGCGGGTACAGGTCATGTTCTGAATCCGCAATCGCACGCAGTTCAGGTCATGCGTAAGCTAAGTGACCGTGCTGCTCGCGGTGACCTTAAGATGGCCCGAGTAGAACTCGAGCCAAAAGCGGCAGACCATCTTCGTACAGAACGTTGGAATGCGGTCCAAGCTCTCGAAAAACGTTACAACGTTCATATCGAGATCAAGCTTGCTCGCAACATGGCACCTGGACAAGCAGAATTCACATTTGAGACTAATCCTGACGCCAAGCCTATAAAACTGGCTGCTCCTAACTTTGGCCCAGCTGAGCGTCGTGATTCACCTGAGGATGATGAACCTGATGAAATCGACGAAATGTTGATGGAAGAAGGTCAAGACGGTCAAGACGAGGAAAACGAGACCAAGGAAGGTGATCGTAAGCCTAAGAGGTCACGTCGACGTCGTGGACGTGGACGAGGCGATGAGCGAAACGCTGAGGGTAAGCCACGTAAGGTAGTTGAGGCTGGAGATGATGACTCTGAAGGCGGTGAGCGCTCCAGGGGTCCGAAAGAACACTTCGACCTACCGACCTACCGCTTTATTGCGCCAGAGAAACTGGGTTACATAAAGCCAGGGGCAGCGAGTCAAGAAGAGGAAGACGAAGACGAAGCAGGGCTAGACGGTCGCTCACGAGCGCGTCGGCGTCGTGGACGCAGAGGTGGCCAGCGGCGTCGTGGTCAGCCAAGACTTGCGGCCGGACACGAAGAAGACGCGCAGACTGAAGCATCAGCAGAGGCGGCGCCTGTTAACGGCTCCGAGGTTTCTGCGCCAAACGGTGCCGACCAAGCGGTCGCTGAACCAGACAATCAGGAACTCGCAGCTTCTACGATTGCTGCTATTGAAGATGAAAAGCCCAAAGGCTTTGGTTGGCTTAAGAAATGGCTCGGTCTTTAAGATAGATGATGTTGATGGGGCCAACCGGCCCCACTCACATTGAAACGCCGCTACGACGACCGCTTGATGCGTTTGCCCGCAGGGTGTTTTTTCTGAGAACTCTCTCTAAATTTAATCCACAGCGGTGACGCCTCGAAACCATATCGGTCTCGAAGTGAATTCTCGAGGTATCGCTTGTAGGAATCCTGGATGTCCTCACCCCGGCGTGTCTTAAACACGAACGTTGGGGGTCTAACCAAAGGTTGGCTTACAAAGAAGAGCTTGGGCTTCTTACCGCCTCGTGAAGCTGGCGAGAGTGTCTCGACAACGTCTTGGAAAAAGCGGTTGAGCTCAGATGTCGCTATTCTACGATGACGCTCTTTTTGAGCCGAAAGAACCATAGGTAGAACTCTCTTAACGTTGCGTCCGGTTTTCGCGCTCACTCGAATAAGGGGTGAATAGTCCAAGAACCGGAGGCGCCTTCGAAGCCGGTCTTCGTATTCAATCCGTGATTTTTCTTCTAGCAAATCCCATTTATTGGCTACGATGATGATGCCCTTGCCACGTTCATTGGCAAGTGATGCGATCTTGGCATCTTGATCTGCAACGGATTCACCTGCATCGAGCACCAACAAGGTAACATCAGCTTGTTCCAGGCTGCGCACAGCCGCGACCACTGCGAATTGCTCAAGCTGATCACCGATGGACCGTTTACGACGGATGCCTGCCGTATCAACCAGGATATAATCCTGGTCGTCGACCGATAGGTTTGTGTCGACGGGGTCACGCGTGGTTCCTGCGACATGCGTAGCGAGAAGCCTGTCTTCCCCTATGAGCTGGTTTATCAGTGACGATTTGCCCGCGTTGGGTCGACCGATAACGGCGACACGGATAGGTCCGCCGTCCCACTCAATCTTGGAGATTGTGCCTTCCTCGGGCTCTTCTTCCTGGATTGGAATACCACCACTGAGCTTTTTATGGTCTTCAGCCAAAGGAGCATCTAGTTTCTCAACAACGGCAGTCAGGAATTCGTCCATGCCGATATCATGTTCGGAACTCATGCCAATAATTGTCTCGTAGCCAAGCTCATAAAACTGGTGGGCCTTATCAAGATGGGCGTAGACGTCGAGCTTGTTAACAACAGCCACGACCGTTTTGCCGCTCTTGCGAAGCATTCTGGCAATTTCGCCATCTTCAGGATTCACCCCGGATTGACCATCAAGCATCAGCACGATGAGGTCAGCCTCTTCGATTGCAAGCTGAGTCTGCTTTCGCATCGCGTCGAAAAAGAAGTCTTCACTTTCGATTTCAATCCCGCCCGTATCAACAACTCGGTAGAGCTTGTCCTCGACGATGGTTTCTCCGAAAATTCGGTCTCGTGTTACACCTGGCCGGTCATAAACCAATGAGGTTTTACTGCCCACGAGGCGGTTAAAAAGAGTAGATTTGCCGACATTGGGTCGGCCTACCAAAGCAATTAATGGAGGTCGTACGCTCATTCTTCTAGCTCCTGCCCAATCCCGTATCTCAGAATAGATGTCTCGTGGCGGGTCCATTGTTTGTCAACGGCCACAGCAAGTCGGAGAAATACTTTAGAGCCGAGAAGCTCCTCGATATTCTCTCTCGCCTTGGTGCTGATTTCCTTGATTCGTGCGCCCTTCTTCCCGACGACAATCCCTTTTTGGGAATCACGAGCGACAATGATGCGACCCTCGAGCCGAACCATGGCGCCTTCTGATCGACCGTCTTCGAAGGTCTCGATGACAACGGCTGCGCTGTGAGGAACTTCCTCATGGGTTTGAAACAAAAGTTGTTCGCGAATCAGTTCTTCACACATGCATCGCTCGACCTGATCTGTGTACATGTCGGGCGGGAACATGGCTTCGCCTTCGGGAAGCATTGAGATTAGCGTTTCCTCTAAGACTTCTAATCCATCACCGTTTTTGGCTGATATCGGGATAATCGCTTCGAGATCAGTCTCTTCATGGAACTTTTCAATCCAAGGAAGAAGCATTTCTTTTCGTGGAAGTTTGTCAATCTTGTTGATTGCCAGCACAACTTTTCCAGGGCCCGACTGCGCCGCTTCAATCACTTCACGGTCGGTCTTAGAGATGTTGGGCTCTTTACCTTTCATGTCGGTGACAATCAGCGTGATATCGCTGTCTGCGGGCGCCTTTCCAGCAATCTTCCGCAGAACGCGGCGCAAAGGCGTTTCGCTGCCACAGAATCCGGGCGTATCAATCAATACCAGTTGTGCGTTGGGCCGGTTAACGATGGCGTGAATTCGTGTCCTCGTGGTTTGAGGCTTCGGGGTTACAATGCTTACCTTTTCACCGAGCAGTGCGTTGGTGAGCGTTGATTTGCCGACGTTGGGTCGTCCAACAAGCGCCACAAATCCGCTACGGGATATGGGTGTATTATTATCAGTCATTTTTTTCCTCTAGTCGTTCCAGGGCCGTTTTTGCGGCGTCCTGTTCTGCTTGCGATTTGCTGCTCCCGTTAGCACGGGCCCATTCTTCATGAGCTATGTTCACTGAGCACGTAAACGTGGGTGCGTGAGCTGGGCCCTCTGTCGCCACAACGCGATAGTTTGGGGCTGGGTGCCGTTTGCGATGACACGCCTCCTGAAGTCTCGTTTTGTAGTCTGCGAAATGGCTTGAACTGAGAAGTTTGTCTTTCAGGTCGTTCTCAAACACCGTGGTAACGGCGGCCAAGCCTCCGTCGAGGGATACTGCACCGACTACCGCCTCCATGGCATCCGCAAGCAAGCTAGATGGGACATGCCCGTCACAGTCACGCTGGCCCTGTCCCATTCTGAGCCAATCGCCCAGCCTTAAGCTTGCTGCGTACTCGGACAGTGCCTGGTTCGACACTGTTCGGGAGCGCCGCTGGCTCAATTTGCCTTCAGGCTCGTCAGGAAATAGCCGGAAAAGTAACGTTGCGGCCATCATCCCAAAAACAGAGTCACCAACAAACTCAAGCCGTTCGTTATGGCAATCTACTTCCTTATTTTCATTCGCAAAGGTTGAATGGGTTAAGGCTTCCAACAAGAGTTCACCATTAGTGAATTGGTAGTCCAACACATCTTCAAGCTCTTGGATATTGCGAAATTCTTGAATACTCATGACTGAACCATTTGACCGATAACAGGCAAGCTTTTGCGCCTGGACGCAGCGAATCGACCTTTGGCTATTTTGCCACCACCAACAACTGTGTCGTCGGCGTAAATAACGGCAGCTTGCCCGGGAGCGCCGGGTTGTTCTGATTTGGCAAAATGTAGGCGTGCGGTTCGTTCACCGGTGATTTCAACGCGTGTGACATTCGGCTTCGAACGATAACGTTGCTGGACCGCATACATTGCATCCGCTCTAGGCTGATGGCCATCGGTCCATACGACATCTTCAATATCGATCCAGTCGGCACTAAGCTCATCGACCGTACCAACCGTCACATCGCCAGATTGCCCGTCGACGTCTAATACGTAGAGGGGTTTCGGTGCAGCGATACCAAGACCTCGCCGTTGCCCTATGGTAAAATGATGAACACCTGGATGCTTTCCGAGTACCGCGCCATCTGTGGTTACAAAATTTCCAGCCCTGCCACCCTCGCCTAATATTTTCTCAACGGTGGCAGCGTAGCCTTCCTTCCCGACAAAGCAGATCTCTTGGCTCTCGTGCTTGTCTGCTAAGGGCATCCCGAAGCGCCGTGCATGCTCGCGCACTTCAGCTTTGTTCATATTCCCAATTGGAAACATTAAGCGGCTCAGCTGGTCTTGGCGAAGCCGATAAAGAAAGTATGACTGGTCTTTATTGCTGTCTAGCCCGCGCTTTAACTGAAGATTTCCAGGCTGGCCCTCAATGCGTGCGTAATGGCCCGTCGCCAACGCGTCTGCTCCAAGTAACTGAGCCCGTTCAAGCAGCGGCATGAACTTCACCTTGTCGTTGCATACGACACAGGGGTTCGGCGTGTAACCATCACGGTACGCCTCTGCAAACGGCTTAATCACGAGTTCTTTAAAGGTTTCCTCGTAAGGCAACACGTAAAATGGAATGTCTAGCATATCCGCAACCAACCGCGCATCACGCATGTCGTCGGGTGTACAACATGCTCGATTCGCCTTCGGCTGAAGACTGTGGGTTTTCATGGCGAGACCGATAACCTCGTGGCCTTGCTCCTTTAGGAGCCCGGCAACTGCTGAGGAGTCCACACCGCCGCTCATCGCAACAACTACTCTCATCGTTCTTTCCTCAAGTTAGAAACCACTTCTACAGTAATTTTCAAAGCTTCGCTCAATTCCTTTTCGGTGTTTTGCTGGCCTAAGGAGAACCTTATTTGACCCGCTGGGCCCATTCCGCCTGAGGCTGCATGACAGGCTGCTCCCGCGCTTACTGCGATATATTTTTCATCCATTGCTTTAACGAAAGCGCGGCCGTCTATGCCACCGATGATGGCTGCACACGTATTCGGCAAGCGTGGATGCTCCGCCCCTAATATTTGCGCTCCGGTTTCCGCAATAAGGCCAGCTTCGAACACATCTCGCTTGGCCGCCATCGCGTCTTGGTCAAAAATGGTAGCGTCTGCTGCGGCCGCCATGCCCGCGATAAGCGCATTGGCGTGGCTACCAGACCGCTTGCCTTCTTCCTGACCCCCGCCGGACCAGATTGGAACCAAGTCGACACATTTCTGGATAATCAACGCGCCAACACCTCTTGGCCCGCCAAACTTGTGTGCACTCACTGCAAGCGATGTTGCGCCCAGCTGGTAAAACTCAATCGTGGTTTTCCCTGCAGCCTGAACTGCGTCAACGTGAACGGGTACGCCGTGGCTGTTTGCAAGATTACAGATCTCAGTAACGGGCTGAACAATCCCTGTCGTATTGTGGGCCAACATAACCGCAACCACTGCGACATCAGAATCGACGATGGATTCAAAATCCTTGGGGTCTATCCGGCCCGATGGAGCGTCAAGCGTAATGACCTCGAAACCATCCTCCGCGAGTGTTTCGGCTGCACACTTTATTGCCGGATGCTCCACTTCTGTGAGGATAACTTTCGTTGCACCGTGCGCCCTGCGCCGAGCGTGAGCCAGTCCCCGGAGGGCAATATGGTCTGATTCTGTGCCGCCCGATGTGAAAATCACGTCAGCCTTGGGTGCATTACATAGCCGCCGGAGTGCCTCGCGAGCCTCGTCCAGTTGCACCCGTGCTCGCCGACCAGGTCGGTGTAAGCTCATGGGATTACGACCTTTCACGCGTGCAGCCGACATTGCTTCGAGGGCTTCAGGCTTCAGGCGGGTCGTGGCATTGTGGTCTAGATAAATCACGCCCCGCTGTACTTGCGGAAATTCAGTGTGTCAATCCTCATTCGGTCAGTGACGGCATTGAAAAAACCTTCAAAATTGATTGTTTGCCTCCTCCATGGTACCGATTCAAACCATGAAAAATGTCATCACATCTGCGCTATTCATCTGCACTTTAATCATTTCGGCAACCAGTCAAGCTAAGTCTCTCGAGCCAGGGGCCGTTTGGGTGGGAGCAACCTTTGGGGTCGACTCCAAAATGGGTGGCCGTTTGGGTGGCAGTGACGTGCTTCTAAGTATCGGCGCCGATGTTGAATATGCACTGGAAAGCCAGATCGGCATTTATGCTCGGGGTGACTTTGGGCTAGGTTCAAGCCAAACCATCAAACTCGAAACAGGCGCTAAGTACCGGTTTACAGGACTAGATTTCCCGATCTCGCCCTACGTCTCTGCGCATTTGAGAGTCACTCACCTGATGAACATTATGGGTGCAAATTTATGGGCAATGGGTGCGGGTGCCGGAGCAGGTGTGGATTATTTTCTCACAAGGAAGTTCACGGCCGGCCTGGATGTGACCTTTGACCTCAGCTCGACCCTCGGTGAGCAACCAACAGCCTACAACACATCGAATGTCGTCCTGACCGCTCGATATGCGTTTTGATCGCGAATACTGATTTTTCGCTAAAGACATGCAATAACTGGAAAAATCTGAAACTTACGGAGTACTTTCACCATCGGGCTTGTCAGTAGTGAGCTCTTTTTGGAAGCCGTTATCGACGCGCTCTCGGAGTTCTTTACCAACCTTAAACAGTGGCAACCGCTTAGATGGCACATCAATGCTCGCCCCTGTGCGCGGATTGCGACCAGTTCGTGCACCGTATTGCTTCGCCACAAAGCTACCAAACCCTCGAATTTCAATCCGTTGCTGCTTTGCAAGCGCATCAGTCATTTGATCAAAAATCAAATTAACTACTGATTCCGCCTTCTTACGCGGCAAATTGGACTTATCAACGAGAATATCAATCAAATCAGACTTGTTCATGCCGTACCTCCACAAATACTCTTTTGCGGTTTACCTTAACCCTCGACTGGCGCCCCCGACAGGAGTCGAACCTGTGCAATACAGGGATTAGGAATCCCCAGCTCTATCCTACTGAGCTACGGGGGCCATCAGTCGCTGCGCTATTGATGGCCTGTGATTCCAAGGACTTAGGTAATTAAAGAGCATTCCAAAGTCCAGGTCAATAGGCTACTAGCGCATGGGCGGCAATGTCGCCCAGCTTCTCACGTCCAGGCAAAAACGATAACTCGATAACGGCGGCGATTTCATGCACCTCTGCGCCGCACATGGCAACAAGGTCAGCGGCCGCTTTTGCGGTTCCACCAGTGGCAATGAGATCATCAACGATCACAACTTTGTCGCCTGCGCCAACGGCATCTTGATGGATATGAACAGTATCTTCGCCATACTCCAGCGCGTACGAGGCACTGTGGGTGGGTCTTGGAAGTTTCCCGGGCTTTCGAATCAAAACCATGCCAACGCCCATCTCGTGGGCTAACGCGGAGGCAAAAATAAACCCTCTGCTTTCAATGCCTGCGAAATGCGTAACGCCCTGGTCTGCGTAGCGCTGCTTAAAAGCATCGACAACCAGTTTAAGCCCCGTGGGGTGCTCTAGTAAGCTGGTGATATCTTTAAAGACGATCCCTGGTTTTGGGAAATCCGGGACGTCTGAGATGAGATCTGCGATTTCTTTCATAGAATCCCAACTCGCACAAAGCCATTCGCAAGTCCAGAGCCAATGGTAGTTGTCCGTAGCGCTTTGCCGGTATAGGAGTGGCCCATGGCCCGTCGACGACGCAAAAAAACTGAGGCTGAACCCATTACCGAGGTGATCCATTCCGCACTCAATGCGAACGGAATGAAGGACCAAGCGCGTCGGTTTCGAATTACTCAGATCTACGATGCAGCGGTCGGCAAAATCATCGCCAAGCGCTCACACCCCATCGCTTTTAGCCGCGGCGTTCTTACTGTGAAGAGTCAAAGTACAGCATGGCAAAATGAGTTAACTTTTCTCAAGCAAGACATGATGGCCAAACTCAACGATGTGCTGGGTTCAGTTGTCATCCAAGACATAAGAGTCGTTGCAGGCAACAAGTACCAAGACCCGGATCCGCCGGTGCCCGCTGAAACGCCGGGCGAATGGTGTTACACCGCTGATCATCCAGAGGACGTTGCCGAAGCTGAGTCGATTGTGTCGAGTGTTGAGGACGAGGATGTACGAGAAAGTCTGCGTAAGGTGATGCTGATTGCAGCCAGGCGGAAACGGTGCCTGGACGAGGAAGATTAAAGCTAAGCAGGTCCGACACCGCTTGGAATACGTGACAATAGATTTCGGACCGTCTCGGTGTAATCTCGTTTGCCGGGCTCTTCATGGATTGTGAGTGTTTCCATGCTCGGTGTTTCTGCTCCCCGCACGGACATGAGTTCTGCCATAATCATTTTGGGAATGGAATCTCGGTGGGGTCGTACTTCACATATTCGTTGAACCGATGCGCCAAGTTCTTCGGTGTGTTTTAAGAGGTCAGCTTTGCGGTCATAACGGATTACAAATGAAACAGTCCCGCCGTCTTTAACCTGATGCAGCCCACAGTGAAGGAAATCATAAAGTCCCCCGCTGCGTTCAAATCTTGCTGCATCTTTCAACGCGTTATCGGCGGCACGGCCACTTCCTGGCTTGAAGTATGGCGGATTGGATACAACATGGTCGACGGTGAGTCCGTCAAGTTCTCGCAAATCGGCACAGATCACATCGACACGGCTGCTTAGACCGTTTTCTTCAGCGTTTTGCTTAATCACTTCCGCCATTGCAGGCTCTTTCTCGACCGCAATAAGGTGCTTGGCACCTCTCAACAACATAGCCAAACCAAGCACACCACAACCGCTTCCCAAATCGAGTATGCAGCCTTCGGACTTCGCGAATCCGCTTAGCAAAATGGGATCAAGGTTGAAGCGATAGCCGAAACCTTTAGCCGGCTGCCACAGGGTAAGCTGTCCGTCCAGCATGGAGTCTTTTGTAAGTTTTAGTTCAGGCATGAAAGCCCCGTTAAGGATGTCAGTTTCGCCACGTCGTACCGACCTTGGCGATAAATACGGAGACTTCCTTTTTCGAATGCCACGATGGTTGATGGTTCTCCGCCTGGCGTCTTACCCGTATCCAGAAGGTAATCGATGGTGTCCTTGAGCTGGGCCATCACGCCCTGCGCGTCTTGGCTGGGCGGCTGTCCGGAGAGATTGGCGCTGGTTGCGGTGATTAGACCACCACTGCGTTGCGCGAGTTCACGCGCAAGCCGGTTCGCAGATACGCGCACTGCAACGCTTGTGAAATCACCACAGAGCGTCCTTGAAACTTGCTCGCGCGGCGTGAGAGCGACAGATAGAGGTGCCGGCCAGATGCTTTCTAGCGCATCTCGTAGAGCGTCTGGCAGTATAAAGTTGCGTTCTACATCCGCGAAACTAGCTGCAATTACAGGGATTCCTTTGGCAGCGTCGCGCTGCTTGATTTCAATCAACCGGCTTAGTCCACTTGTTTGACCGGGATCTACCGCGAGACCGTAAAAGGTCTCCGTAGGGAACGCGACAACCCCGCCCTCTCGGATTATCCCGGCTGCCTTATCTATGGCTTTATCAAACATCTTCTATCATCCTCAAAACCAGTCTTGCCGGCCCTGGCCATGTTCCTGTAGAGGTTCGGTGTGAACGCAGAGCACCAAAGCACGACTTCGGTCGATTTGTCCATCGTCATTCCATCATGGAATGAAGCGCACCGGTTACCGGAGACGCTTAGGCGGATTCATGCGTTTCAAAAGTTTATCGGCACGGCTTTCGAGGTTATCGTGGCCGACGACGGCTCCTCTGACGAAACATGTCAGGCAGCTGTTTCATCATGCCCGGGGTTAAGGGTTAAAGTACTCAGTGCAGACCGGCGACGAGGTCCTGGATATGCGGTTAAGCGAGGGGTTCTGGCTGCTAAGGGGCATTATATCTTAATCTCCGATGCGGACGGCCCTGTCCCCTTTGAAGACACCATGATTCTTTGGGACGCACTTCGAGCTGGTGCCGACTTTGCCGCTGGTTCACGAGTCATAGACCCTCGCAGTGTTCTTCAGGCTCAGCCCTATCATCGGATTATTATGGGGAAGGTCTGGCGTCGGGTGACTCAGGCCATCGTACCGACAGGCATCAAGGACACCCAGTGTGGATTCAAGCTCATGAAGAGGCAGTGCGCTCACTCCGTTTTTGAAGCACTGGAGTCGAACGGTTTCGGCTTTCATGTGGAGGCACTGTTTTTAGCTCATCAGCAGGGCTTCAAAGTAGAGGAGCATCCCGTGCGCTGGAAAGATGTGGGCGGAAGCAAGGTGAACCTAATCAAGGATCCCGTGGTTATGTTGGGTGAGATTTTTAAGATAGCGGCTCGCGCCAAGTGGCCGGGCAGCCGAACGAGCGAAGCCAATCAATAGGCTTTTTCAAACAGAACGACGCTAACGGTACGGATAAGAATTCTTAGGTCTGTGCCCAGTGTCCAGTTTTCCAGATACTCAATATCCAGCTCGACCATCTGCTCAAACGAGAGCCGGTTTCGTCCAGAGACCTGCCAAAGGCCGGTAATTCCTGGCGGAGCCTCAAAGCGCCGTCGGTGCCATTCGCTGTATACTTCAACTTCATAAGCCAATGCTGGACGTGGTCCGATTAAGCTCATGTCTCCGCGAAAAACATTGAATAGCTGCGGAAGTTCGTCGACTGAGTATCGGCGAATGAATTTCCCGACCTTGAAGATTCGAGGGTCGTCGATGATTTTATGAACAGCTTCTTTCGCTTCCCCGCCCTCGGTGTGTGCCTTGTTTTCTGTGATCCATTGTCTCGTGTAGTCTCGATGGATGGCATTATCGTTATTTAGATGCATCGAACGAAACTTTATGAATGGAAAAAGTTGGCCGCGGTACCCAACCCGTTCTTGAACGTAGAAAATTGGTCCTTTCGAGCTGATCCTAATGGCGATGGCCACGCCTATCATGAGCGGCGAACCAACAAGAAGCAGGACAGATGATGCGACGATGTCCAACGCGCGCTTAAGCATCCAGTTGAAACCAACGATATTGGTTCGGCGCATTCCCACAAGTGGGATACCGTCAACGAGGTCTACTCGGGCTCGGTCGACCAAAAGCTCGTGAACTCTTGGGACCATGTTCCATGCCACTTGGTTTCGCAGGCAAACCTCTATGGAACTCAGAACCTTGTCTTCACCTAGTTCGCGTTCGGCGATAACAAGTGTGTCGATGTTTTCACGTTGGCAAACTTCTTCTAAATCCTCGAATTCGCCGAGAACAGGAAGTATGCCCTGGGTTTTTCTGGGCCCTACGCTAAGTGATCCTATCACTTTATACTGGTCTCCAAGGCGTATCATGCCTTGAATCAAGCCTTGGGCAGTAGGGTCTTCTCCAACCACAAGTACTCTTAGGGTGCCTCCGAATTTTGTGAGTGCACGGCGACGGAGCATTCGCAAGACGAGACGAGATGCCAGTGAGACGAAAAGTAAAAGTGGTATCAAGAAGCCAATCATGGCCCTTGAATAACTGGCTTCCCTGTAAAAGAAGTGTGCGCTTAATACGCCGAGAAAGGTCAGAATGGTGGCTCGTAAAAGGCTGCTGAACTCATCGAGGGCTCCTAGGCCCTGACGATAACTGCCAACACTCGCGTTTACAGCAATCCAGGAGACGGCTACGAATGGTAGAACGTCCAATATTTCAGGCCAAGGTGGTGGGCCTTGCTTGATAAATGCTCCAACAAATATGGAATATCGGAGCCAGATCGCTAGATGGATAGCCGCAAAGAAACCCATCAGATCGATAAGCACCAGTACAACGGCTGGCCAAGATGATGAATGACGGCGACTCACCAGATTGCCTAAAGGTTTACCGGAGCGCCACCGTTATCAAGGCTGGTTTGTGCAGCCTCTAACGCGCGAACAACTCTTAGGCCGCTGAGCCCGTCAGACAATGGTGCTGTCTTATTCTGAATCGAAGTTAGAAACTCTGTGGCTTCCAACCCAAGCGGCTCGAACTGATCGAGTTTAGGAATCAGGATGTCACCCGTTCGATAAGATAGCTGAAATTCACCAAAAGTTTCAGGGTCTTTATATTGGACACCCCGGTCGAATATTTTGACCTTTTCAATGGATTCGGTGTCATCATAGACGACCATTTTCTTGGACCCAACCACGGTTGTTCGGCGAAGCTTGGATGGTGCTAACCAGCTGACTTCGATGTGCGCTACAATCCCTGATTCGAAAGTCGTCGAGATAAATGCCACGTCGGGGATACCTTTTTGAACAAATGTTCCACCCGTAGCGGTGATGCATTTAGGCTCTTCGCCAATCCATGAAAACAGAATTGAGAAATCGTGTGGCGCCAAGTCCCAGATAACCGAGACGTCTTTTTGGTGGAGCCCCAAGTTGACACGCATACTTGAAACGAAAAACACGTCACCCAAATCGCCCGAACTAATCAAGCTTGAAATCTTTCGGACTGGTGGGCTGTATTCGAAGGTGTGGCCAACCATGAGGGTAAGGCCTTTTTTTGCAGCCATGTCGACCAGTGCTTCAGCCTCCTTCACAGAGGATGCCATCGGCTTCTCTACAAAAACGTGCTTACCGGCTTCCATGGCTTTCATAGCGAGCTGATAGTGGGTGCCTACGGGCGTGGCCAAAACCAATGCGTCAACGTCAGACTCAAGTACCTGCTCGAAGCTTTGAGTCGCACGAATGCCGGGGAAGCGTGATTTGATTTTCTCAAGTCGTTCAGCATCCCTCTCGCAAACCCAAAGTTCACGGCAAAGAGCATTTGCTGCGAAGTTTCGAATAAGGTTTGGGCCCCAATACCCGGCTCCAACGACTGCTACAGAGTACTTACTCATGACTGTTCCTTCATGTGGGCGGCAATTACACTTGCGACTTGCTTAACTTGAACTTGGGTCATTCCTGGAAACATTGGCAAGCTTAGTCCGTGACTAGCAACACGTTCCGAGTGAGGAAATGAACCAACACCGTGACCAAGATCT
The DNA here is from genome assembly GCA_018668695.1 of Deltaproteobacteria bacterium. Taxonomy (NCBI): domain Bacteria; kingdom Pseudomonadati; phylum Myxococcota; class Myxococcia; species Deltaproteobacteria bacterium. The sequence goes on along the minus strand of JABJBS010000334.1, from coordinate 15,451 downwards.
CCGTAAGCGGGATGAAGATGAATAGGTGTCGGGTAATGAAGGCCGCAACCAATCTTGTTCGCTTTGAGTTCAGCCATAAGGCTGTCCCGGGCTGGCACCTGAATCACAAAGAGATGAAAGACATGCCGTCGACCCGATACAACCGTAGGCGTTACGAGGCTCTCGATTCCAGCCAAGGCTTCTAGGTACCACTCGGCCGCTTGGATCCTGGCATCATTCCATCCCCGTAGGTGGGGCAGCTTAATGCTCAATGCACCAGCCTGAATGGAGTCCAGGCGACTGTTTACGCCAGCAACCATGTGGTCTGTTCGTGTGGTGCGGCCGTGATTGGCGACCAGCCTTGCCTTCTCCAGAAGCTCTTCATCATTGCTCACCAGTGCCCCGCCGTCGCCCAACGCTCCGAGGTTTTTGCCTGGGTAAAATGAAAAGCAGCCGAATGCACCGAAGCTACCAACTTTGCGTCCTTCGATTGCCGCGCCATGTGCTTGTGCGCAATCTTCAACGACAGCCCAACCGCGTTTGTCGGCGACCGCCATAATGGCAGTCATGTCTGCAGGTTGGCCATAAAGATGAACCGGGATAACAGCCTTGATAGCCTTGGATTCCAGTTTCTCGAGCGCCACGGGATCCAGGGTGTGACTGTCAGGTGTGACGTCAACCAGGACGGGCTTCGCGCCGACCATGGATACTGCCTCAGCCGTTGCAATGAAGGTCTGAGCAGGAACGACAACTTCATCGCCCGGTCCAATGTTTAGGGCCCGAAGAGCGAGCATGATGGCATCCGTGCCATTGGCTACGCCTAGGCAATGCTTAACCTCGCAAAATGATGCAAATTGGTCTTGAAAGGTGGCAACGTTTGCGCCGCCGATAAAGCCACCGGTGGCAACCGCATGGGCAAACATTTTAGTCATGTCATCCGCTAGCGGAGCATGTTGTGTAGGTAGGTCGAGAAATGGAACAGGTTCAGACATCGTGCATTCTCCTTCAAGCCCCCCTGGACTAAATCACCAGGGCTTCGCGTCGTTACTGGCGTCAGTACGCATTGGGAGAAAGGAAGCCACCAAAAATTGTTCTTAACAAGATAACGATATCCAACCGGACCGACCAGTTCTCAATATAATAGAGATCCAGTTCAACCCTTTTGTGGATACTGGTGTTGCCTCGCATCCCGTGCACCTGAGCCCAGCCGGTCATGCCTGCTTTCATCTTATGTCGCAAGGCGTACCTCGGAATTTCTCGCTTTAAATCCTCGACAAAGCACGGCCTTTCGGGTCGAGGGCCAACCAAGCTCATCTCGCCTCGAAGCACATTCCAGAGCTGCGGCAGCTCGTCGAGGGACGTTTTTCGGAGTATCCGGCCGACACTTGTACACCGTGGATCTCCGCTCACCGCCATGGTTGCGCCGTCACTCTCAGCGTCTTGGCGCATGGTTCGAAATTTGTACATCTGGAAACGGCGACCGTCGAACCCGACGCGCTCTTGCGAATAGAAGACTGGTCCACGAGATGTGAGCTTTACGAGCGATGCGATGAAGCCAAATATTGGCAATATAAGTGCGACGCCGGCTGCAGTCAGCGAGAAGTCGAAGAGCCGCTTGAGTACTTTATTCCAGCCCACCTGCGGCGTCTCTTGAAGATTAATAACCGGTACGCCACCAAAATCCTCGATACTTCCACAAAGGGTCGCGTGTTGGTAAATGTCTGGAATCAGGCGAACATCAACAGTGTGCTGAGTCATAGAGGCCATGATCTCGGGCATTACACCGAGCTGCTCGATGGGCAGCGCTATCAGAACCTGGTCCGCTCCAGTTTCTTCAACCATCGTTGAGAGTTCCGTAAGGTCTCCGAGTACCGGTACGCCTTCTAAGGTGGTTGCGGTTAATTGGGTAATCTCGTCCAATGCGCGTCGGCGTGGACCGGCCTTTTCTCGAACCAGCCCCTTTACGCGAACGCCCAGCTGAGGCTGTCCCTGGATCAGCCGGATAGCATCGGTTGCAAGTGTGCCAGTCCCAACAATGATGACGTGGCGCAGATTGTAACCTTTTCGGCGGATCCGTCTTAGGACAAGCCGTAAAGCCGTTCGGCTGGCGGACACGCCTATAAACGAAAACATAAGCCAAAAGCTTATAACTAATCGTGAATACCGAACATCTCGTATAAAATACGTTAGCGTGACGACCGCGAAAAACGAGTAAAGCGAGGTTTTGAATATCTCAAAAATCTCAGACGCTAGGCTCTTTGCACGATGACTAACGTAGAATTGGCCAAGATACGCGAAAAGAACCCAGGTGCTAACCGAGAAGCAGCCGACCCAGATGGTTTCGCGAGGATCTGAAATGGTCTCATAGGGAATCAGGTCTGGAAGTGAGAAACGGAGTGAGTACGCCAATACAAAAGCGCCTGCCACCGCCGTGGCATCGTTAATCACCTGGAATAGCTCGAAAGTTCGTGGGTATCGTTTCAGCATGGTGTTATCACTAGAGCAAGTTCCGGACCAAAGCGTGGCCGTGAACCGTTATTAAAAGTTCGGTTGGCATGACTGCACGTCCAACCCGGGATTCCGTTTAGAAAACCCGCCCCTAACGCCTGAACCGAGAACCAGCAACACAAAAAAAACCTATTTTGAAGCCTATGTACGGCCAATGGACATCACGATTTCCGACAAGTTTGTTGAATATTACAGAGTCTACTGACATTTTTGTCGTGTCTAGTGAACGGAAGTGCTCAGTAATGTTTGGATTTCCTGCTTTATAGAGCTGCAGAAAGCCTCTCGGGAAAATCTCTTCGCGTACCCCTGCATTAGGGCCGAATCAAAAACCCCCTGACTCCAGTGGGTGTCGAGCTTGGCCACGGCTTGCCCGAGCGAAATTATTGTAGGCTCGGAGAATAGGACGCCCACGGGTTGGCTCACATTACCTCCAACGGTCTCCAATGCACCGCCGGCGGCAAAGGCGACTACGGGGCAACCGCATGAGATCGCCTCAGCGGGTACAATGCCGAAATCCTCTACTCCGCAAAAGAGAAGACCTTTCGCTTCACGGTAAACTTCCCGAAGATCCTCATTGCTAACGTGACCGACGAAAGAAACGGTTGGCCCTGCGTGCTTCTTGAGAGCATTCACCGCGGGGCCAGTGCCAACAACTTTTAAATCCAAGCCTTCTCGGGTGGCCAGTTCAACCGCGAGCGCTGTGTTTTTATAGCCAACTTGCGCCCCCACGACGGCGAGATAGTCCTTTCGCGCTTGGGCGCCGGGTGTGAAGAACTTCGTGTCCACGGGAGGGTAAACTGTACCCGCTTCCCTGCCCCATGACTGCCTGATTCTCTCCGCTACGAAGTTTGAGTTTGCGATAATACGGTCGGGACGCTCGGCGCTGGCCCTATCCCAAACCCTAAGAGCCGCAGCCGTAGCTTCAAAAGCCGGTCTCATGATGGTGCCAAGGAGGCCCTTGGGTTGGTATTGTTTTCGCTGGTCCCAGATGTAGCGCATAGGCGTATGCACATAACTTAAGTGCTGAGCCTTACCGGTGATGATGCCCTTGGCGACGCAATGGCTGGTTGAAACCACAAGGTCAAAAGACGTGAGGTCGAATTGTTCAATGGCATGAGGAAAGATTGGTAGATAGCGCCGGAAGCTGACCGGGGATCCCGGCAAGCGCTGGATGTAGCTCGTCCGAATATCTCTTTGTTGCAATTCGAGATGGATCTTGGGCCTGTCCAGGACCAGTGTGTAAATAGGTGCCTCAGGAAAGAGTCGGGCAAGCTCCAGCAACACTGCTTCACCGCCTCTATGGGCGACCAGCCAATCGTGGACCAGCGCAACCCTCATTAGAGTTCGTACCTAAACGCTAAGCCAAGCATCGCATCGAGAGCACCACGGGAATACGGGTCGGACTCATTGACGCCTTTGCGAACAGTAGCCGAAACCTCGACGAACCTGCTGACCCGCATAGATGCAGCGGCAAAGATGAATTCATTGCGCTTATCGAGCGTAAAGAGGCCCTTAGCGCTGTCTATATTGCGAAGGTGGTACGCGAGATAGAAGTCCATCGTCTTGGTGGTTTTGGGCCAGTAAACATCCTGCACTCGGGCGGTCACCATGAAGTTTCGGCCGGAGTAGGTTTGCAAGGCATCTCCAAATGTCCCGGAGTCCTCGTAGGAGGCCATAACGCTGAACCGCCTAAACAGGTGGTATGTTAGCTCCGTGTAGAACCCCCACCTGGATGGGTCCGACTCAAGCTCGTTGAGTAAATCCAGCTTGGTCTCAGGAGCAGTGTCCTGCATGGTGTCTGAGGGTGCAGCCAATCGACCAAGTTTGTAAGTCGTGTCAAAATAGGATGGGATAAAAGATGGTTCACTGATTCGAAACTCAAGGCGCCCACGCAGGATATGGGTGGATGTACTTTCAATGTTTGAGCGAACAAGTAATCCGAGAGCTCCGCCTGCGCTCGATCCTCCCGTATAAAGCAGTCCGGATACGTCAGCGTAAGCCTTCATGTCCAAAGACCCGCTCTTGTAGAATTTGAATTCTGCATCAAAGCCGATTCCGTGGACACTACCGAAGGACTCCTGAGCAACTGCTGTGTCGGCCATAGGCGCCCCAACATCTCCAGCATAAGTAAGCGCCAGGGACAGTCTTTTGAGCAGAGCGTTGTCTGTGCCGGCCAGAACCGACGGCCTCAAGAAGAACAAGCCGCCAAACACCCTCGGCACGATGAGGTCATCTATAAATAGTTCAAAGCCGCCAAAGCCGAGATACCCATCGAAGGCCAACGATAAGGCATCTGCCTCCAACGTGTACTCAGGTAAAAAAGCAGACCCAACATTAGGGGTAAAGAACCTCATCAGCTGGCCGTGACCGAGGCTGCCCGATAACGTTCGACTTAGCTCGACGTAAAGATTTGATTCTTTTTGGCCAAACTTTATGCCTCGAATGAGTTTTGTGTAGTCTCGAGGCTTGTCCCAGCCGGCCTTGAAGACCTCGGAAAACGTGCCCTCATAATTTGCCACAGGAATATGGAGCGGCACCCCTATATTGAGGGCCAAGGCGTTGTCGTGACCAAAGTAGGTGAATTCTGGCGCAATGACAAAAGCATAACTGCCGGCCATGTGTCCGCCGCCGAGCCGCACACCTATCGAGGTTTCCTCGGTTGCCACCAGCGATGGCCCGACGCCTGTGATGGTGCCCTTAATGAAACCACTTGAAAGCTGCATCGGCTTCTGTTCACCGGCATGTTCCCTGAGGGTATCGCCCGACTCGCTTAGGCCTATTGAGTCGAGAACATCCGGTTCGCCCATGCTTGGGTCAGCAAGCCCGAGTTCAAGCAAAACGGGGTCCACTCCGCCTGCTTTAGCAGAACCGTAGAGCCTGCCTTTTCGGTAGCGCCCGATTTTATCGCTGAAGCGCCCGGGCTTTAAGCTAAGAAAACGTCGTGCTCCCGCAAACCGTGCGCTGTAGTACCTTGATGTTAAACGGTCGTAGGTGACTTTCCCTTTACCCCGTGCGGCGTGGATAAACTCGTTATCGCCCACATACATGCCAACATGCGTAATCTTTTTAGTCCCAGGTTGGGTCACGAAGAAGAGCAAGTCACCAGGCGCTAAGCGGCTACGTGGAGTTTTTACACCGACTCGAAATTGATCCCGCGAAACTCTGGGTAAATCGTACCCGTGGCGAGCATAGACGGCGTTAACAAACCCGCTACAGTCGAGGCCACGCCGGCCCACTCCGCCCCAAACGTAGGGTGTTCCGAGAAAGCCCCGGGCCGTATCGAGCAAAGTGTCTGCGGATGGCGCCCTTGAGCGCGGGGTGAGCCGAAGGGTGTCAGGCCGCCACAAGAGACCAACCCAGTGACGCGTGCCTTGATTCAGCTTGAGTTCGTAAAGAGGATCGTCAACTTGCTGGGTTTGTGTGACGCATTTAAGCTGATCAAGATTCTCGATAGGATGGTCGAGGCTCCAAGCCAGCGCTGCCTGGATGGCCAGGGTTATGACAATACCATTCATAGTCTGTTGCTCAATTCATCACTGGGTAATTGACCCAGAAGCCAGCCAACGCCACTGAAAAACATCAAGGCGACAGATTGGTGGTAAAAAACATCGTGCGTGAGGCCGATAATCCAAAACGAGGCAAGATAGAAGACCAACGATGCATAGATGCTCCGATTTGCCGATCCAAGATTTGTGTCGCACGCACGTTGAAAGGCTTTAACGAAGATTATGACCCATGATGAAACCAGTATGAGCATGCCGCCTGCGCCACACTCGGCCCACCATGCAAGTAGAAGATTGTGGGGATAGGTTCGTATATGAAACGCTGGCATGACCTGGTCGTAATAGCTTGCGACTACTTTTGAGTAATTCCCAAGACCAACGCCACCCGGATAATCTTGGATCACATGAAGTGCTTGGCCCCAGATCATAGACCGGATGCCTGTTGAGCTACCCATGGAACTTGGCAACACAAGCTGTCCATTGCTCTGCAAATACAAGACTGACCCGGCACCCACCAACGAAGCGAATAAAACGGGTTTTCTGACTTGCTTAAACACGCAGTAACCGGCAGCAACGGTGCCTACGAAGCAAGCACCCCAAGAGGCTTTCGCGAAAGTGCCGGCCAGGCAAACCGTGAAAAGCCCCGCGGCAAACCACGCCCATCCTGCCTGTCTGCCCTTCGTTAAGCCAAATGGGACGACCAGGCCGATGGCAAGCACCAACACATGGGCCATCTTTAATCGATGAAAGTAAAATCCAGCAGCCGCCATGGAATCATACGCGCCCGGTACACGTGCCTGACTTGCGATAGAGGAGTCCGCTCGCACCATAAATGCAAGATCGTGACTGCTGCTGTACCATTGGTAAATCCCAAGCAGAGCCCCGGCGCAAAGCATAATCATCAGAAGCTGTTGAACCCTGGCTAACGAACGCGGTGGCAACGAGCGAACCGATAGGAAAACTGCGGGAGCTGCGAGAATGGGCGTGTGGCGAAAAATCTCAGACGACTTTAAAACACCTAGCCCCGATATCGAAATCATCAAGATCCCGACAACAAACCAAGCAAGCCAACCATAAAACCATACGCCCGCCAAGCCTCGGCGCAGCTCGGTCCAGTCAATGCTGTAGCGTCGCAGGAAACAAAAAAGAAAGACCAGCCCCATGCCAAGCAGCGCGATTCCCTCTCCAAGGGGTATGGCGAATGCCAGTAGCATCAAAGCGAGAATATGCCCTTGTTCGCGTTGCTGGAATGTCATTGGCGCGCGCTCGCTTGAATACCCTGAAGGATAAAATTCCCTCGGACCCGTATCCGACGCAGCGGTTGACGGATCGATTCATCGATCTCAACCACGGCTGTGCCAAGCTGCTCGTTGCAAAATGAGGACCCATAAATACCTGCAGACTTAGAAGGCCCGTCGCAGTGATATCGGTGCCACGTATTGCCTGCATCTAAGAACTCGAACGCAAAACCATTTCGAGCTTGGCCCATGAGACTAATGCTTTGAACATTTTTGGAAGGCGGTTTTGGCAAATCCACGGTAAACGAGTCGCCGTAGCGATTCACGGACATGATGGCTCTTTGCCCCGATCTTAGAACCATGGGCTTGAGTCCACCACTGGCACCACTAACGCGAACCGCGCTTCGTTCTGCTCCAGCTGGGCCCACGAATGTTGTTTCGGCATTCCAGCCAGCCCAGTCTTCGACTCCTTTGGCTTGACGTCCCTTCACGCGTTTCCAGCGCCATAGATTTAGAGCTGAATGGGCCGCGCCGAGTTTGACTGCTCGGTGCGTCGCCATTGAAGCTTCGTCCCAGAGGCCCGCCTCGGCGAAAAGATCTGCCGCCAACCTCACCTGCTTAGATGACTCAGCACGTAATAACTCGCGACCACCCTGTTCTGGGAACTTATGGAGCAGTGCCCGGCATACCGTTTGAGTTCGCGTATCTAAGTCACTCGTGCCGCGCCTAAAGTCATGCCGCGATTGTTTGCAAAAATGTCTGAGTCTCTGAGGGCCTACGTTTTGATTCAATGCAAGCTCGACCCACCGCTGAAGTAAATCGTTATTGCCACGGACCATAGCCGCTTCAAGCTGCATCAATGAACTTTCGCCATCGGCTTCGTCCTGCTGGCGTGTCATTGGAGCCACAATCAGCGCGGCGATGACCAAGACCGCGGCGACGGGCCAGCGCCCGCCACGCATTGCGGATCCCCAGCTCCCGCCGCTTACTCCCATAACCCAAATCATGTGGGCGTATGAGCTGATGAGCGTGCTCTGGTCCCAATCTAAAGAGGCTGTTAGGACAAGCAAAACAGGCAAGAGCGTCGCTGCGACTGCCAAGGCAATGAAAATACTCATTTTGCGAAATGCGGTGGGTATGAGAACCATTGCGAGAATCAAGGCAATGAGACTGCCTCCAATTCCTATGTTTTCTGGGAACCACTGCTCGGCCGCCCAGGCGCCGATGGCTGCGAACGCAATACTTAGACCGCCAACTTGCATCAGGGCACTAGCCCTTCTTGATAAACTGCGACCGTTTGTTGCGCCGTCCTCGTTAAAGTTCGCTCAGAGGCGGCTGCAATGGCTCCAAGGGAAAGCACTCTTCTTAGCTCAGGATTGTCTCTTAGGCGTAAGAGTAAGGCAGCCAGATCTTGTTTTGAGCCACGGCTAAACAAAAGGCCTGAGTTTTCGTTTTTAAGTATCGAGCATGCGCCGGGTGTGTCGGACGCAATGACAGGTATGCCACACGCCATGGATTCAAGGAGACTCAGAGGCTCCCCTTCCCATAAACTACTCAATACGAATACGTCGAACGAAGGTAGAATTTCGGGGACATCGTTACGGCTTCCAAGGAAGTGGCACTGAATACCCGTCGAATGAGCCAGTTTTCGCAGCTGAGCCTCGAGCGGTCCGTCGCCGACAATTACAATATGGGCGCCTTCCACTTCCGTAGCGGCATCCAATAACAGGTGCACAGCCTTTTGTTCGACCAGCCGGCTTACCGTCCCTACAATAAACGCTTTCTCTGGCAGGTTAATTCTTTTACGCGCTTCGGCCTTGTTGCCCGGCTTGAACAACTCGCCGCTGACGGCATTCGGGATATAGGCCTTAGGTGTCGCCGAATTCGAGTGCAATTGCGATAAGGCTTCCAGGTCTTGTTCCGAGACTGAAGCAAGAGCGGCAAGCTTTCTCATAGAAAACCATTCAACGGCTTTCATTAGAAGATTTTTCGGCAAGGGTTGAGTATCCCGAAATGAGATTCCGTGGGCGGTGTAAACCACGGGGCAATATTTATGAATGGATGCCAATGCGCAATAGAATGCGGCACGGGTGCCGTGCGCATGAACAAGGGTTGGTCCAATTTCAGCAATCGTCGAAGCGAGCTGCTTGGCTATTGTGATGTCTAGCCGACTGGTCATTAGGTCTAGGCCGTAAACCTTAAATTCTTGGGTGCGCGCCAACTCGGCCAATACTGAATTAGGCTGCGTAATTAGGCATGACTGGACCTCTAGCTTCGCAAGTTCAGGCAAAAGTCCGACAAGGTAAGTTGCCCCACCTCCCGGTTCACCAGATGCCATGATATGAGCTACGTGCATAGGGCCCCATATAAAGCAGGGCTCGAGAGGGCAAGCCGTTTAGGGTCGCCTAACTCGCTTACGCAGCTCGCTCCATGCTGGCATCAGTATTTTGGCTATCTTGGTTCCATGCTCACTGAAAAAGAGACGCTGGCTGTCTCGATAGTGGCTCTTGGACGCCTGGGGTGCGGTTGATGCGCAGGCGCCTCTATGGTGGATTAATGTCGTGGAATTACTAAAGGCTATTCTGGCGCCTGAAGCCGCGGCTCGAAGGCAAAAATCGATGTCCTCAAAGTAGAGGAAATAACGTTCATCAAAGCCATTAAGCGCATCAAAAACCCTTTTATGGGTAAGTAGAGCGGATCCAGCAACCCAATCGACGGAAGAAGATGGCCGCTGTACCTTATCGAGAAGCCAATAAGCCCATTTCTTTTCTTTATCCCAGCCATCTTGAAGCAACTTTCGAAAAAGTTCCGGCACGACACCCGCCGACCAACCAACTGATAACTGCACCTGGCCGTGGCTATCGACTTGTTCCAGGCCCATGATTTCGGCCCCTTCATTGCGAAATTCATGTTCGAGCTTGGCGAGACTGACTCCCTCGAGCAACGTGTCTGGGTTCAGTAAGAAGAATATATCACCGCGAGCTGATGCGGCCGCACGGTTAACACCGGCCGAGAAACCGAGATTTTCTTCTAGGAATACCCAAGTGACTTCTGGGAACTCTTCGCTGAACGCTGCCCTGGCTGAATCATTAAGTGACCCGTTATCAACCACAACAACATCCTCGGCGCCGTTCAGCGACCCGAGGCAATGAGTGAGCAGATCAGGTCGATTGTAATGAACGATGAGGATACTGATCATGCGCTTGCGGCATCCTTTTTAGTGAAATACGCCCAGGCAAGCCAAAAGCTTAGCGCCACTTCCGGTATAAAAAAGAGATTATTGGTCATATCATGGAGGATGAATGCTACGGCCATGGCCAATAATGCGGGCTGTTCTTTACGCTGTTTGAAGGCATACCAAAGCATTGAAACATAGAGTGCGATGAGGCCCAGGGCGGTGAGTAAACCATAAGACGCGGCTGCATAAAGGATGGAATGGTGTGGGCTATGAATCACGGCACTTGTTTGTAGGCTTAGCTCCCGGGCAGCAGTGAGATAGTGACCGTCGCCGACACCTAACCAAGGTGCGCTTGCTGTCACGCGTAAGGCATGCCCCCAGAGATCTAGCCTATCCGTGGTTAGATTAAGGAATCGTGCTCTAATGGGCTCGTAAGCCAGTACGGTGGCTAAAGAGATGACCACACCAGCCAGCAGGGTTTTGATTTTTCCGCTGAAAGACATGAAAACAGCTAACCCGACTAACGCCGCCAGCAAGCTCATCCTAGAGCCGGAGGCCAATATTCCTAAAAGAATCAAGGAAACAGCGGGTAATAAGAAACGCGGCCGTTTCGCGAAGCGGTCGGCCACAACGAAAAGACCGATGACAAGATACGCTGAATAGAAGTTGGCCCGATTGAGGAACTCTTCACCAGCCGGCAATACTCCGCCAAAAGTGCCCTGAGCACGCGCCCAACCGTCTGCCGGGAAATGACCTGGAGGATAATCAACAACACCCAACCCTAAAGGACCGGGTACACCGATGAGTACTGCCACGACGCCAATGCTGGCTTCAGTGAGAACAACAATCGTAAAGACTCGTCCAAGCAACGAGATTTCTCTATCATCAAAAAAGGAGGTTATTCCTAGACCGACCGCCGCGTAAAGCAGCATGCGGCCAAGCGTTCGTCCGCTTACGCCGACTCCAAATGTTTCCCAATGCCCAATGCAATGGGACCCAAGCATTCCGACGCCGAGCGCCAGAAGCACCCACCAAGGAAATGGAGTAACCGAATGCGTATCGGCGTTCGACATTAAGAGCCAGCAGGCTCCAGCGCCACCCAAGATCGGTAAAATATCACTGGTGTTGATTGGGCCCACCAAAGGGGCCCACGGAATCAGAACACTAACTGGTAGAAGAACCAGCAGATAAATTGATAATGACTTCATGCCTAAACAGCCGCCGTCAAAAGAACGCCACAGAGCCTTGCGGACACCGTGGCCATTTATCAACCTGTTCGGTCTTGTCCAACTTCCCAGCCCATAAAGGCATCAAGTTCGTGCTCTTCACTTACTTCATGCATCTTTGTTAGACCGGAAACCTCAACCTGTCGCACACGTTCGCGCGTCAGATTCAAAATGGCACCAACTTCTTCCAGAGTAACACCACCACGTTCGGCGATATCAAGGGCGCAGGTCTCTTCGAGTTCCCACGGTTCCAAGTCTGGAAAATTCATCTTAATGGAGCCCGTCTCCGGGTTAACATCAAGATAGAGATGGTACTTACAAGCCACAAACAAACAAGGTCGTGGTCCTGTTGCACATTCAGACCGTTTCTCTGGTCTGTCGTACGGTATAATCTCGAGCAAATCGCCGGCTTTTTCACGTCTCTTTTGGTTCCGCTGCATTTCACGACGTGAAATCGTTTTCGGCTTAGCACGGCCTCGCAGTCCAGATGTCCCCCCGGACGTGACTGTCGACTCCTGCTGCTTCTCGGCACGCGCATCCCTTGAAGCTCTTATAGCCATAACCCCTCCTAAGTGTAGCTGAATCCTCCGCAAACCCAGCTGGTAAGGTAACCCCCTTGCGGGGTCGTTCTATTATTATTTCGTTAGGCAGTATTCACTGCAGATCAAGACACCTATTATTATCCGCCATCACCACCGCTACGCAGACGATTGGCAAGCTGCTCGAGTTCTTCGATTTGCTTGTTGAACGCCTTGCTTTGTTTATCCAGAGATTTCAAGAGACCGCTGCGATGCCTAGCATCACCCTGCTTGTCGATTGCTTCGGCAAATCGGGCTGCTGTCTCCTGAACCACTCTGCGAAGTGCATGAACCTCCCCAACGAGTCCAACACTTGTGTATCGAATTTCATCCAGTGTCGCGCCCGCCGCCAGCGTTCGCTTAATCTCGTTCACTAAACCGATGATAGAAACGGGATAGACACCACTTGAACCCTTGTGCTTGCCGCGAGTACCCACTCGCCGAGACTTGGGTAAAAGATTAAGCTGCACGTATTTGCGCAGCGTAGCCTCACTGAACCGCTCACCTTTACCTTGAAAGATGTCCACAATAGTCGAAGAACTCACGCCAGCTTCATGCTGTCGCTCTAGTTTTCGAATCTCTGCTGTGGTCAGTAGTGCCATGAAACAGACGGTATATTGCATGGAGTCTATCGTCAATAATATTTCTAATATATCGTTTCAGTATATTTGAAAACCGAGGACGAGATGAACTCAAGTACCTAATATTGCTCAATGTACATGCTTGTTAAATATTTTTAAAATAACGCAAAAAACTCAAAAACCTTACAGTTTTCATTTTCGGAACGAAGCCTGATTCCATCAAAAAGAATATTTTCAATAGAAAACGGAGTCAGGCAAGCCAGCACCCAGATGGTCGCTTCACCAGAGAAGCCAATGGGCTGGCTGAGCACTGCGCCCTGCGTATATGGCCGTGAGGATAGCTCGTCGACGAGCCGGTCTTGAGCCCCGCTCTTCGTAATCAAATACCCCCAGTGCAGTGGTCCTCTCCACTTTGGGACGGCCAGGATCTCTTCACTTGAGGTAATCAGGGTATCCCCTATCAGCCTCCTGGAGCCTTCTCTAGGTGACCTGACTTTTAACTCAAAAATTTGGGATGCCGGGGCCGCCATCATCAAGCGACTGCCCTTGGTTAGGGGTGTCCCTGCCCTTGTTCCACGGGCACTTAGAGAGGGCTTTCGTTGGGTAGACGCCGGATCTGGGGCTGGATGTAGCGGAGCTGCTGCGAGCTCTATAGGGGTAGCTATTTCTCGTTTTGGGGCCGCAGGCTTCTGCGTATATGCCTTCTTGGCTTTTCTTCTCGGTTTTAAAGGCGCTTGTTTCGTGACAGATCTTGCGGACATTGCCTGGGGCGCGGCTCCTCGAGCACCCATCGTAGGTTCTTGGTCCGGGCTAATCTCTTTTAATTCAGTTCGCTCAACACTGGGGCTTGCCAGCCTTAAAACGCCATCAAGCTGAGGCGAGATTTCAAAAGGGTCCGATCCGGGCTGATCGAAGGTCGTCCAGAATATCCCAATAACGGCGCAAAATAACGCGAATGCTGGTGACCACGACCGAAGAAACTCGGACCATCCCGAAGCTGCCTCCCCTTCATGGTCTATTCGGCCGGCGAGCCGGCGAGCAAATTGCTCAGGTGGGCGCTCTGCCAGGAAGGCCTCCGTTGAGGACCGAAGCACGGCGACACGGGCAGCCAAACTCGGGTCACCCTCTAGGGCTGCTTCAATCTCAGAGTTCTTCGGATCCGGTAAATCCCCAGCAACGAAACGCTCGAGGATGATATCAGTATATGAACTCATGCCCTGTCTCCACTGTGTGCGCGTCGGTTTTCATCGGTGACCCTTCGAAAGTTTTTGAGCCTTTTCACAATGGTACGGCGTGAAAGCCCAAGTGCTTCTGCGATTTCCTCCTGCGTTAAACCATCCACCAAGCTCATGACGCCAATCGTAACGACTTCATCGTCCAGCCCTTGGGTGAGCATGGCTATTTCCGATGCCGCAACAATCCGGGCATCCGGAAGACGCCCGCTTTGGCTTTCGTGATGGTCGTCATAGCTCATTTGGTTTCCTGCAGTGCGTCTACGCCTTAGCTTATCAATCGATAAGTTAGTCGTAATTCGGTACAAAAATGTGAAAGGAGAACTCTCTCTACGGAACTTTTTTCTTCCCCGCCAGAACTGCAGGAAGGTTTCCTGAACAATTTCATGGGCTTCGGGCTCATCTGAAAGAAGAGATATCGCACGCCGAAACAGAGCTGGTCCAAAGCGCCGGTAGAGTTCTTCAATTTCAGCTGATGAGACCATGGTGTGGTGCCAGCCAAAGCATCTATTTTTTCTTGGCTGTCCTCTCGGTGCGCACCGTATCAAACGCAAAGGGAAATACGACCCGTTGCTGTCCGTTTTTAAGGCTCTTTGGGGCTTTGAACGGAATATCTGAGACCGTATCTGCGAGGCATTCCTCGAGTATGGGTGGCCCCCCTCGTGGCTCCATGATGTGCGCCTCCGAGATAAAACCCTTTTTGCCTTCCCAGTCCGCCATAAACTCAACGACCACGACACCCTCTAGGCCTTTTGCTTTGCCTAGAGCGAAGCGGTAGCAGTCTTCAACGTAAGGTCTTATAGCGGTAAGGGCTCGTAAAACCATGAGCCTGGCAGGATCAGGCTTACCTGACTTCATCGCTTTGGCGATGTTTTGTTTTGCCGGGGGCTTCTTTTTCGGGACGATTTCAGGATTGCCAAACACGAACCAGCTGGCGGCTCCAACCACAACCAGGCCTAGGAAAACCCCTGCGGCGCCGCCTCCTTTGCGTTTTGTGGGCGCAGCTTTCTTAGCGACACTCTTCTTCTTAGTGCCCTTCTTCGCGCCACCTTTGGCCTTCGCACGCGAGCGAGCGCGTACTTTGGGCTTGTCTTCCTTGGACACCCAGGAGCCTTTCTATCCAGAACCCTTCAAATGCTTTGCTCTTCCCTATACTAAGTTTTCGTTAGAATCAGGATGAAAGCAAGTAACTGAACGTTTTGAAGGGTCGTACCATGAACGAAAAAGATGCAAATACCGAATGGGACCTCGTTGTCATTGGCGCTGGAAGTGGCGGCCTAGCAACTTCTAAGCGCGCCGCTGGCCACGGCGCCAAGGTGGCCATTATAGAATCCTCTCGAACGGGCGGTACTTGCGTGATTCGGGGCTGTATCCCCAAAAAGCTTATGGTTTATGCGTCACAGCTAGGCCAAGCTCGTGAATTAGCGG
>JABJBS010000333.1 GCA_018668695.1 Deltaproteobacteria bacterium | reverse complement strand
TGACAACGAACCTATCACCAACACAAAATCAGAACGCGATGTTTCCGCGCCAGCAGATATGCTCGTTTTAACACGCTTGGTCTTCTCGATCTGGTTGGGGCTTTGAGTATGGATAATAAACTCTCGATTTTAGTGGCAATGAAGCCAAATGATGTACGGGCTGATATCGTTGAAGTATTTGAAAATGAATACAATGTTCTTTGTGTTGATGATGGTACTGCGGCGCTAGAGCAAGCTGTGGTTGGTTTTCCGGAATTGATTATCTACGATGCCGATTGTGGTTCGATTGGCGCAACTCAGTTTCAAGAAATTGTGTCGAACCTACCCAAGGTAAAGCATACCCCAGTTGTGTTTCTGGCAGACCTTTCAAAAGAGCCGCTCGATAGTGGGCATGTTCAGTATACGGCGCTGAACAAACCATTTAATATTCACGAGCTGCAAAGTGCCATTATTAGAGCGCTTCGACGCCGTGATTATGAGGGTGCAAGTCAAAGCTCAGATGAGTTACGCGGTGAGCTAGAGCAAATAGGTTTACCTGATTTACTACAAATTTTTTCGATGAATCGCCGTACAGGTCGTTTGCAGGTTCTTAGTGTAGAGCACAATTACGGTGCGGATATTTTTCTCAGAGACGGTCAAATTGTTGAAGTGATTTATGGCCCGACACGAGGACGCAAAGCGCTCTTTCGAGTTTTGGGTTTTAAGCGTGGTCAGTTCACTTTTCGTTCAAAACGTATTCCACCATCGGAAAGTATTCAGGGCAGCACAGAGCATCTCTTAATGCTTGGCCATCAGGAACTCGATGAACTTCAACACAAGAAGACGGAGAGACCCGCCCCGGATGCGCAGGTTGAGCGCATCATCGAGATGGAGAATATCGACCGGCCGCTTTCCCCGTGTGCTCATGAAATCTTGGCGTTGATGGAACTCTACAGCCGCATCGGTGAAATCATCGACAACACGCAGTGGCAAGACTCCTTGGTTTGGATGACGCTTGAAGAGTTACGAGAATCAAATTGGATACGCATTGCGGATGGCACAGGGATGCTTCCAGCACCTTTGGTGAGCATGGAGGCCGTGGCAGATTTTAACGCAAGAGTTGCCCAAGGTCCTTTGCCTGACTGTTACAAGGGGCAACCAAGGCTGGTTGTTCTGGTCGAAATGTTTGAGCAGCTCGAGGAAGTGACTCTGTGGTGCCGTCAGCTTAGAGAGTTCGTTGCCGATCAAACCGACGATGTTCGCCAGCATGGCTTTGGCTCACTGGGCTCTTTACACTTTGGGTCGGTCACCAGAGTTCAAGTGGACATTTATGTTTTGAGACCCCACATCTTTCCCCTCTTGGTCACCGGAGCGGTGGGCGCAGTGGGCGGAATTTGTGTTGTTCCGAAAGGCACTGTGGAGCTTTACTCAGAAGAGGTCGATACAGCGGTATCCCAGCTCAGAGCACAGCGCGGCATTGAGTTGGTTATGTTTGACGGAGAAGAAGTGTCTGAATTTCGCCAAGCCATGAGCCAGGCAGTACGCCAAGCAGGTGATTTCTTGGCGTCTTAAGGCGTGTTTTTTTAAGCAGTGATAGCAACTTGGAGCGTGGTTTTACCAAGGGTGATGGCATCTCCATCTTTAACCAAAGCTGATGTGACCGCTGAACCATTGAGTTCCACGCCGTTTGTACTGGCCAGATCAATAATTCCAAAGCCTTCGGCATCGTAGAAGATCATTGCATGAGCGCGTGAGATTGAGTTGTCCTGGAAAATCATATCCGGGCCACGCTCAAATGTACTGGGACTAAAGTTCGGCGCTTGGGTCGTATTGCTTGGTGCCCGCTCTTGGAGGTGGTCCGAAATGATATCTCCGGCGTTTCCATCAAGAATTCGATTACCGTCTCTGTCGATAAGAGCCGTTTCAGATTCTGAGAGGTGACGGCCAATTAATCGGCAATATCCCAACTCCAAGCTTAACGTGTCGCCCTGATTGGATCCCGCAGTAACGGTTAAAGCCGCTTTGCCTTGTGCCATGGTTGCTACCCCTTTTTTGGGCTGGGTCTTAGAGTGCCCAGCATCTGATCTCTAGTGATTATTTATCGGTCATTTTGAGTGAAAGCCAGTGATAATGCAGGGCAGGAGTCTAAACTATGGTTCTTTTGGTTGTGTATCGAGAGCCTTTTTGTTAGTCGACCTCTCTTATGTATCTAGGTCAAATTGAAGGCACTGTCGTGGCTACTCACAGAGTAGTTGGGCTTGAAGGTGCGAAATTTTTATTGGTGCAACCGCTTGATGAGGACCGGAACCCAGCAGGTCCCAAAGAAGTTGCTGTTGATACGGTCCAAGCCGGTATTGGTGATTTCGTTTATCTTGTGGGTTCTCGTGAGGCGACTTTGGCGCTTGAGAACACGTTTGTACCGGTAGACGCTGCTGTCATTGGCATCGTAGACGACTTACATCGAACGGTTGAATCATGAAACTTGCTAGGGTTATCGGTAGCGCTGTTGCGACTGCGAAGCATCCTGGCTTGGATGCACGCACCGTATTGTTGGTAAGGCCAGAAACGGCCGAGGGCGAGAAGGCGGAAGATGCTTTTTTGGCTGTAGACCATGTTTCTGCCGGTCCGGGTGACCGAGTCTTGGTATTGCGAGAAGGTACAGGCGTACGTCAGCTTCTTGGAGGCAACCCACCGGTTCGGTCGGTGATTGTCGCCGTGGTCGATGATGTGTACGTCGAGCGAGCATGAGAGAAGCAGTAAAAATAGGCCAAAAGCAGTCGACTCGGCGTGATTTAGAGCACGAGGTGGTGGATTACAGCCAGCGTTTGCATCAGCGCGGCTGGGTGGCCAACCATGATGGCAACATAAGCGTTCGCCTAGAAGAAAATCGATTTTTGATCACGCCCACCGCGGTCTCTAAGGGAGACGTTGAGCGCAGTAAGTTATTGGTCGTTGATGAACGAGGACAAAGAGTCAGTGGTCGGTATCGACCATTTAGCGAGATGAACTTGCACCTTTATGCCTACCGGCAGCGTCCCGATATTCGTGTGGTGATGCATGCTCATCCACCGACCGCTACAGGTTTTGCGGTAGCGGGTGTGGAAATTATTTCGACGATGATGGCTGAGCCAGTGGTTTCACTGGGCGATGTGATCCCTACGGTACCTTACGCTTTGCCTAAAACACCCGAGTCAACGTTGAATATGGCGCCAGCATTGGTCCAAAGTGACGCGTTTTTGTTACAAAATCACGGAGTCATAACCGTTGGCCCTGACTTGGAAACAGCTTTTCTGCGGATGGAATTGGTTGAACATTTGGCGAAAATTCAGCTTGTCGCGCAGCAGCTTGGTGGTGCAAGCTTCATCCCCTATGGGGACATTGAGCATCTGATGGGAGCCCGCGCAAAGGCTGGCTTGGGTCCGCAGGGCCGAACATAAATCGAAAGCAACAACGGCCTTGGGCCGAATAATAAGTGAGAAGAGAGTTAAATATGGATTCGGATCAAAACATAGACAACCTAGTGGATGAAATTACGCGCCGAGTGAACGCTCGCCTAACATCCGAGGCGCCCAGTGCCGAGTCGAGTAAGCCCGCCAGTCGAACCCGCCGCGAGCAAGAGCCGCGCAAGCGCGCACCACGTGGTCGAAACTATCAATCTGGCAGTCGCAAGGAAGAGCAGCAGCCTGCAGCTGAACTTGCCGGCTTAATCGATCACACCCTCTTAAAGCCCGATGCAAGCCGTGAAGAACTCGAGAAACTTTGCACGGAAGCTCGTAAATATGGCTTTGCCACTGTTTGTGTGAATGCGACAAACGTACGCTTTGCAGCGGCCATGCTCGAAGGTTGCTCAACGATGGCCATCGCCGTGGTTGGCTTTCCACTGGGTGCAATGACCCCAGGTGCAAAGGCATTTGAAACCCGCGAAGCAGTTCGCAACGGGGCCGGTGAAATTGACATGGTTATCAACATTGGTGCCATGAAGAGTAAAGATTACGCGTTGGTCCTTGAAGATATCGCGGCAGTTGTTTCTGCAGCCGAGCCTAAGCCGGTGAAAGTGATTCTAGAAACAGCTTCCTTGAGCCATGACGAAAAGGTGATTGCGTGTGCATTATCGAAGATTGCCGGAGCTGCTTTCGTTAAGACTTCCACAGGGTTTGGGTCGGGCGGGGCAACCGCCGAAGACATCGAGCTTATGCGTAACGTGGTTGGCCCGGAGATGGGCGTGAAGGCCTCTGGCGGAGTTCGTACGCGTGAAGATGTCGAGAGCATGGTTCAGGCAGGTGCAACCCGTGTTGGCGCAAGTGCCTCTGTTGCTATTGTGACCGGTGAAAAGACCAAAAAGACCTATGCGCGCAAGTATTCCAAGGGCGGCTATTGATTGATGGCGTTTCGGCCCGGGTTCATCTTATTTGTTGTACCCATTTTATTGAGTTCCCTTACTGCGAATTCCAGCAGTGTTCGGCCACCGTTTAGAGCTATTGTCGGTCCCGTGTTGATCGCTGAACGCGGTGGTTACCGAGAGGCACCAGAAAACACTCTGGCAAGTGTGCGGCACAGCATCGCGGCGCAAGCAGATTGGATTCATGTCGATGTCACTTTGAGCCGTGATGATAAGGTTGTTGTCATTCATGACTCGACGCTTGAACGAACGACAAACGGAACGGGTTCAGTGTCAAAAAAGCGATTGCGTGAACTCCAAAAACTTTCTGCAGGCTCTCCAGAGCTCTCTCAAGACACTTTAGCGGTTTTGAAGAAGTCTAAGATTAAGCCGTTGGGGTTTAATGAGAAATATCCCAAAGAGAAAATTCCCAGTTTAAAACAAGTGCTCAATGCTGGTGATATTCGGGTGATGGTTGAGCTGAGGCCAGGGGCACACCCAAGAAGATTGGCCCATGGGGTGATTGATCTCCTTAACCGAGCCTCGGCTTGGGACCGTGTTGCGGTAGCAAGTGTTGATACGGAGCTGCTAAGCCTTGCGCATAACCGTGATCCCACGGTTGCGTTGATCGGTATTGCAGCAAGCCGAGAGGCACTTGAGAACCATTTGGAATCACCGGTATCTGCCGTTGTCATTTCAGAGTCGCTGCTAGCACAAGCATGGGAAATCATTCCGCCAGGGGTGGCGATTTGGATACGTACTGTTCGCGATTTGGAAACAGCCAGTCGTCTGATGAACCGAGGTGTGCACGGAATGATCACAGACATCCCGAAGAAGGTTGTCAAACACCTACGGCCCCAGGTAGACGTGCACCTGAAATTATCCCGATAACCATTTGAATCAGGAGCTACGCCTATGTTGCCTCACGAGAGAATCATTGTTGCTTTGGACGTTCCAGAGCGTGACAAGACCATTGAACTGGCGAAAAAATTGGCGGGTAAAGTGGGTATGGTCAAAATTGGCCTCGAGAGTTTTATCGCCCATGGGCCTGATTTAGTTCGAGAAATCGTGGATGGTGGCACCGATGTCTTTTTAGACCTGAAGATTCACGACATCCCACGCACCGCCGGCGCAGCTGCCCGCGAAGCCAGTCAAACTGGTGCAAAGCTCTTAACCATACACGGAGCAGGTGGCGCGGATATGGTTCGCTCTGCACGGGATGCAGCCCTCGACTCGACGGATATTTTGGCCGTTACGATTCTGACAAGCCTCGACCACGATGCGACCCAGGCCATTGGCTATGAGGGCAGTGTGGCGGACGCCGCGCACCGTTTGGCTGGGCTGGCGCTGGGCAATGGCGCTGATGGACTCGTATGCTCGGCCCATGAGCTTGAGCGTCTGAGCGGACTTGGTGGTCATCGTGTGGTGCCTGGTATCCGGCCTCTTGGCAGTGGCCATGGCGA
Organism: Deltaproteobacteria bacterium; assembly: GCA_018668695.1. Lineage (NCBI taxonomy): Bacteria > Pseudomonadati > Myxococcota > Myxococcia > Deltaproteobacteria bacterium. The sequence goes on along the minus strand of JABJBS010000333.1, from coordinate 1,438 downwards.
CCAGAAACGCGTAGCCACACCTGAACAAGCCGTGTCTTGGGGCGCCTCCTGGCTTGTTATTGGCCGTCCCATCGTTCAAGCACCCGATCCAGTTGCTGCTGCCGTAGCTATCGCAGAATCCCTTGGAGCATCATCATGAGTCGACCAGACAGCGTTTATGGACGCCATCCTGTTTTAGAACTACTTCGGTCGCGACCAGGTGAGGTTCGTAGAATTCATGTATTAGAAGGCAAGCCGAAGGGTCCCTTGCTCGAAATCGTTGAAATCGCAGATGAGCACAACATCAAAGTCATTTCGACGACCAAGCGAGACCTAGGTTCTCTGAGCGGTGCAGGCGTACACCAGGGTGTCGTGGCCTTCGTAAACCCATTTGCTTACTCCGATTTAGAGACTGTTTTAGAGCGCGGCCGAGCTCATGATCGCCATCCTCTCATCCTAGCCCTCGACTCAATTCAAGATCCTCATAATTTAGGAGCACTGGTTCGATCGGCTTTAGCATTGGGCGCCGATGGTGTGCTCATCCCAAAAGATCGTGCATGCGAGGTTACTGCGGTCGCGGCGAAGACCTCTGTGGGGGCGGTAGCTCATTTGCCGATCGTACGTGTGACAAACTTAAAGCGAACCTTGGTAGACCTTCAGAAAGAGGGTTTTTGGCTCGTTGGTACGGTGGCAGACGGCGGTCAACCACTGCAATCATTAGACTTTCTCCAGCCCATTGTTTTGGTCATTGGTTCTGAGGGCAAAGGGATTCGTCAGAAGCTTGCTGAAGCGTGCGACTTCCGAGCCCGTATTCCGATGGTTGGAGATATCGGATCACTTAACGCAGCATCAGCTGGAAGCATCTGTCTTTACGAGGTTTTGCGCCAACGGCTCGCAAAATGACCTCTTCAAGCACGTTATTGATCGCAACTGGAGCCCGTCTTTGATCACCAATCGAAACTCAGGCTATTTTTGGTTGACTTGTTACATCCGGATTCGTATAAACCGCCGTTCTCAGGCCGAAGTGAAGGCACAGGTTTAGAAATTATTTATTAATTTCAAGCCTCTACGTTGAAGTGGCGTAGGCCTTCACAGAAAGCTTGTGAAGAGAATTACGAGAGTAATTACCGGTTAACAGCTGAAAAAGCCTAGCGATTTCAGATGTTTACACTAAAATTGAATATTTTATTGTTGATGAAAATCATCGATAAGAGCTTCTGGCTGGAGGGGTGCCCGAGTGGCCAAAGGGAGCAGACTGTAAATCTGCCGTCTACGACTTCGGTGGTTCGACTCCACCTCCCTCCACCAGAAACGAAAAGCACCCCAAGGGGTGCTTTTTTCGTTTCTGATTCCGGGAGGTGGAGTCGAAGCGAACGGTATGCGTAGCATAAAAAACGTGCCAGTGGCACGTTTTTAGTGAGGTGGCTTTTGTTTAGTTTTTGGTTATATTAACGCTCAG
>JABJBS010000332.1 GCA_018668695.1 Deltaproteobacteria bacterium | reverse complement strand
GGGTTTTTGTAGTTACCGGTTGTACCGAGACGCAGCATTTGGCCAGCTTGGAGCTTTACAAATTTTTCGGCGTATTTCTCGCAGCGATGGCGAATTTGGTTGGTGTTGAGCTCTTTGGCTTTTTCGCCAAGGTTCTTCATCACTTGGTGTTCGATCGGTAAACCATGGCAGTCCCAGCCAGGAACGTATTCAACATCATAGCCGTCCATAATTCGGGTCCGGACCGTGACGTCTTTGATCACTTTGTTGAGCAGGTGACCCAAGTGGATATTTCCGTTGGCGTAAGGAGGGCCATCATGCATCACGAAGTCGCCCTTAGGGTGCTCGGCTTCTAACTGCTTGTTGAATATATCAATTCTTTCCCACCGCTTCTGAAAACGGGGTTCCATCTGAAGCAAATTTGCCTTCATACCGAATGCTGTTTTCGGCAGGTTAAGGGTTTTGCGCAATGGATCTTTCTTTTTGCCGTCGGGCTTACTCATGATGGTATCTCCAAAAACTTCGACTGACGGGTATACCTGCCCTGACGCGCAGGTCAATGGCTTCGAAACCCGGTTTTCCCGTGCAATTTCTAGATTTTGACGGGATCGCCATTATCCGCCCTTGGGCCATTGCCCGAAGGCGCACTGAGCGTTAAAAACTCTGCATCAATTCATGTGGAGAGCAGACCAACGATGACGAGATTAAAAGGGCCAAGCTCAGTTGCTGGGGAGCGCCCCGGGGCTGAAATCTATCCCACAAGCTCTATTGGGCAATCGAAGGAAGGTATTCCAACGGGCCGCGATGTAGAGTGGGAACCTTTGGTGGATTACCGACGAAACGATGTCAGTGAAACAACGATCCATGGCGCCGTTGCATGGGCCTCTGGCGGAAAGATCGTTCACTCTTTTGGTGGCAATGTTTTGTGCTACGGGCGCAGCATGATGAAGCCGGTGATGATGAAAGTTTTCGCCGATGAATTGGCCGATGTTCTTGAGCCACGCCAAAAGGCCATCGCTTGTTCAAGCCACAACGGCGACACGGAACACGTGGCGGCAGCTCAATCCATTCTTTCTGAAGCGGAGTGGGGCTTGATGCAGACCCCACTGGACGTTCCTTTGGTTCAGTTTGGTCGCCAAGTTCGCCGACCACGACGTTGGTACCACACCTGCTCAGGAGAGCACGCGGCTATTTTACGGGGTTGTCGTCTCAAAAACTGGGAGCGTGTGGGCTATACCTTGCCGACCCACACGATGTTTGGTGCCTATCTAGATGTACTGCGGCGCTACCTAGGCGACGATTGGGAGCCTCTTGCTGTTGCGCGAGACGGATGCGGTTTGCCAACCGTGAGCAATACGGTGGGCGAGTTATCGATGATTTTTGCCGGCCTCGCTAAAGAGCGCGATGATGATTGGATCTGGAAAGCTATGACAAGCTTCCCTGACTTGGTGGGCGGTTTCAACCGGCTTGATTCTACGATTATTAAAACTGGGGGCGGCTCGGTCGTTGCCAAAGAAGGCGCAGATGGTCTCTTGGGGCTGTCGATAGTTCATCCAGATTACCCTGAAGGTTTGGGCGTCACCATTAAGATTGCACACGGATGGAACTCACAAGCGACTTGGTATATCGCACGCGCCGTATTGGGTGTACTTGGGTTTGACCTTCGTAACCCGTATCCTCTTCACCGCCAAAAGGCTTTTATCGTACCCGGAGTGGTTCCACCGCATCTTCTAGAGAAATTGGAAACGATTCCAACCTGGGATGAGTGGGATCCTGACAGTGACCGCTGGTATTACAACGTCGAAATGAGATCCCGGCCAGGCGACTATGGACAAGAGCTATGAGTGAACCGATAATTTTACACAACTATGTTGGTGGTGAATTCATTGCGCCTTCTACGGGGCTTTATCTCGACAACCCAGAACCGGCTCGTGGAACGATTTTGTCCCACGTACCAAAGTCTGGGGCCGAAGATGTGAAAGCCGCGGTTGAAGCAGCCAAAGTAGCCTTTGTGGATTGGAGCGCGACGCCTTACACGGAGCGTGCGGCTTTACTGGACAAAGTAGCAAACCGACTCGAAGAGCGGCTGGATGAGCTGGCTTTGATGGAATCACGAGATACGGGTAAGCCCATTAAATTGGCCAAGAGCATCGATATACCGCGCTCAATCTCCAATTTTCGTTTCTTTGCGGGTGCCGTTCGCCACGATGCTACTGAATGCCACTCCATGGATGGAGCCATCAACTACACGCTGCGAAAGCCAGTTGGAGTAGCGGGGCTTATCACGCCTTGGAACCTTCCACTGTATTTGCTTAGCTGGAAGGTGGCGCCGGCTTTAGCCATGGGTAATACGATTGTTGCGAAACCTTCCGAGGTTACGCCGATGACTGCAGCACTGCTCGCTGAAGTTTTTGATGAAGTTGGAGCTCCTTCCGGAATTTTCAATTTGGTACACGGCCTCGGCGGTGATGCCGGTCAAGCCATAGTAGAGCACCCGGATGTGAAGCTGGTGTCTTTTACGGGCGGTACCACAACCGGGAGACGCGTCGCTGCAACGGCTGCGCCAATGTTTAAGAAACTGAGCTTGGAACTTGGTGGTAAAAATCCAACGGTTGTATTCGCCGATGCTGACTTTGAGGATGCGGTCCAAGGAACGGCGCGTGCTGGTTTTGCAAATCAGGGGCAAATTTGCCTTTGTGGATCTCGGATCCTCGTTGAGCGCTCGATACACGATAAGTTCGTTGCGGCGCTGGTGAAGCAAGTGTCCAGCTTAAAAGTGGGCGACCCTTCGCACCCCGATACAGATATCGGCTCGTTGGTTTCTTTGGGGCATCGCGAAAAGGTTGAGGGTTACGTTAAGCTTGCAACTGAAGAGGGAGGGACGATTGTATCAGGAGGCGAGCGTCCGGAGCTTCCTGGCGGAAATGCGGATGGTGCTTTCTTGTTGCCAACGATTGTCACGGGCTTAGAACCCGATTGCCGAACGTCTACCGAAGAAATTTTTGGT
>JABJBS010000331.1 GCA_018668695.1 Deltaproteobacteria bacterium | reverse complement strand
TCCACTTTGAGCTGGCCGCCAAGGTCGATGGTGTCCCCAGGCCTGGCAACTCTACGTTGTCCGACCTTACCTTCTTTGATCCAGCGTTTGACGGCTCTAAAATAGTGTCCGTAGGTGGCGTTGGGTTTACCTACAACCCAGGCACCCCGATCGATGATGGTTCCAATGGTCACGCCTTCACGGTCGATAAGCGAGAATATTCCAGCAGGATTTGAACGCATGGAGTTCTTGCGCCGGCCGGGATTGCCTAGGTGATCTTGGTGGTAGTGGGTAATCACAAAATAGTCGATATGTCGGTGACCCAGTAGAGCGTCAAGACGTCGAGGGATGCGCTGGCCGGCAATTTCTGGTGCGTGATTGGGAGAACCACAGTCGAAAAGGATGGTTTTACCTTTGTAGGTGATGAGCGTGGCGTCAGCTTGCCCCACATCGAAGTTCACCACGTGGAGAGCTCCTTCTGCCGGTGTGGGTAAATCGAGGTAACGGATACCAGCGGGCGCGATGCAGGAAGTGAGCGCGAGAAGAGCTATGACTGAGATGATCTGTCGCATCCAATAAACCTAAGTTCGTTTGTTTAGCTTCAGTGGGCTGCGGACTCTTGAGAGACCTTGAACCGAAGCGTGAAGGTTGTGCCTACGCCAACTTGAGAGCTTACTTCAAGGCGACCGCCCGAGTTCTCTACCATTCGTTGACAGATGGCAAGCCCAAGGCCTGTGCCCTGAGTTTTCGTTGTGAAAAAGGGTAAGAAAATTCTCTTGAGCTGATCGGCCGGAATACCTTCGCCCGTATCGATGACCTTGATCTGAAGGTTAGCGTTTTCTAAACCTCGATTCCTGTCTTCAAGGCCGCTTTTTGTAAACACGGGAGCGTGGTCGATGGTTGTTTTGAGAGTGAGCTCTCCAGCTTCGGGCATCGCCTCAACTGCGTTACGCATCAAGTTCAGTAAAACTTGTTTGAGCTGTTCGGGGTCTAGCTCGACCGGAGGTAAGTCGTGGGTGAGATCTTGGACAATCATCAAATCAGGCGCAAGCTTGGCGTGGGTGAACAGCTTCACGGTTTGGGAGATAACCTGGTTGATATCTGTGGGGACTGGGTCACCACGGTAGGGCCGTGCATAATTGAGAAATTGACCAACAACATTACCCAGGCGGTCCACTTCTTCGATGATAACGTCTACGAACTCCTGGCTCTCTTCCGGGAGGTCTTCTGGATCAAGGCATTGAGCGGCACCTTTAATGGCGCCGAGTGGGTTGCGGATTTCGTGGGCCATACCGGTAGCCATCTCACCAATTTCCACCAGTCGATCTCGTTCTCGCCGCTTTTCGTATTCTTGGGAGTTCTCCACAACAATGGCGGCTGCTTCACCCAATGAAAGAAAGGCAGTGAGGTCATCGGTTGATAATCGGGTCATACCGGGACCGCCCAGGGCAAACACTCCGACCATTTTGTCGCCTGAGAGCATTGGAACCATGACTTGGGCTTCGAGCTCTTGAAGAGAAGAAATCGTTTCCTGGGTACGCTCCATTTCACGCTGCAGTGCTGGGTTCTCATTGGTGAGCATAAGCGGTAGGTCTTCAGCCCTATAGGTAACCTCTTCAAGCAAAATAGGGCGTCTGGTAGATCTGAGTTCCTGGAGAAGAGAAGGATGCTTACTTAAGGTGATAAGCAGCGGCGGTGTTTGCCCCATACTTCCAACACGGCGCAGGCTCATTTCATCGCCGGCATCGCGAACATAGACAGAACCATGGGCTGCTTGTCCTTGGAAGGTTTCCAGAATGCGACTTTGCATGGTGTCTACACGGATGGTGGTACGTAGCCTCTGAGTTAGGCTCTGAGCTGATTGACGTAACTCGTATTGTTGCCGAAAGAGAATTTTTTCTGTTGTATCCTCAACGAACCGCTTAATCGGTTCAAAGAGAATGAGAATCACGAAGCTCGCTACAATGGTGTTAAAGATCCAGAGGCTTTGCTCTTCTTCGCCAACCCAGAGAACCAGGATCGAGTAGATCGAGGAGAGGATTAAGCTCAGCACGCCAACTACGGCGGCCTTTCCAAGTAACTCCACCATATTCATCAATCGGTGAGAGACAAGTCCTTGATAAAGAAAGTAGACGTAGAAGGTGAGGGCGAGGTGTGCCAACGCAGATGGCAATGGTGACGCAGGTAGTAAATCCCCTGAGGCGAGCAGCAGTGTAATGAGACCGCCAAAGAAAAGATATGAAAGTCTTGTTTTCTCAATATCGGATCGTGCGTTTGTCCGGTGGTCGCGCAAAAGCTTTAAGACACAAAGCCCGGCCCCGATTACATAAACCGCGATGAGGAACCGTGTGACAAAAAGCGAAGCCAAAGGGGAGAGGAGAATAAGAAAGAAGGTGAGCGTGGCGATGTAGCTGAATTGAGTAATGCGTTTGACGAATGCGCCGCGCGCTCTCAGCATCTCTGCAAAAAAGAGGATCAGTGTGGGAGGAATAAAAAGTGCGGCCCAGATCTTGAGCCCGGCAAAGGTGTGACCTGTTAACCCTTCAATGAATGCTCCCGCATTCCAGAAAAAAATCGCAAAGGTAAAAGCAGCAAAACGAGTATACAGCGTTCGAAAAGGTCTACGAAATGCGATGGCGATGCCTACGGTGAGGCAAACAACACTTGCCAACACAGCGCTGGTAACGCTGGCGGTCACTCTTCTTCTTCCTTAACCACGGATCCTTTGTAGATATCGGCATGAAGAGTGGGTGATTTTGAGTCTCGTAGATGAGAGTTGGGCAGAGGTATAGGTGTTTCGCTTTGAACACGTTCCACTATCCACTTCCGGCGAAGCCCCTCCATATGATGGTGAAGCCTGCTTAGTTCGGTATCAAAGGATTCGCAGCCGGGTAGGTCTAAATATTGTGCAACAAAGCCTTCACCGCGTGATGTGACCGCGAGTGGGTAATTGAGTCGCATGTAATAGCGAACTTGTCTGGCTCTTAAATCATCCATAACGTCTTATCGGCTTTCGCTTCTAGCATAGAACGTAGCCACGTGTCATAAAACCAAGATACGCTATAATAGCAGAGAAGACGCAATCGGCGACCTATCGGTTAAGAGGGAGTGATGCCCGTGAGTGACGATACAACTGAAGAAGTGACTGAAGCAGAAAGCCCCCTCCAAAGGCTGGCAGAGTTTGCCGCAGATAGCCCTTATGACCGATTGGTATTACGCCCCGGCCGGGTTACCGCGGATGGCCCCATGGGCATGGAAGTGGTTGATTTTAAATGGGATTTAGAAACCCATTCGGCTGCTATGGAAGCATTTTCACGCTCTGTCGAATATGGCGACTGGCTCGCTTCTTGGGTAGGCGATGGACTTGTGATGAAGCGGGTCACGCCCTCTGAGAATACCTTGGAGGATTGGGTTTCGGCTGGACTGCTCTCTTCACTCGCCGCACGTATGATCGCCGGGTGCTTGGCATCGGGGCGCAATGTGCTGATCGCCGGTGCCGACAGTGCTGCTGCGGGCTTGGCTTTAGCATTAGGGGAACAAAGTTTACGGCCAGCATTGATGGGCGGTCATGATGTACCCACACCATCACATTGGGTACGCGCTCATACCCTTCAAGATATCGCTCAGGTTGGCGCAGACCGTTTGGTTGTGGTGGGCGGTCGCGACGGAGGAGTCGTCGACGCACTCTTTTCCCATAATGGTGTAATTGCATCCATCGATTCACGCCGGCTTGATAGAGCTCTTATGAGATTCGAATTGGCGCTTGCTCAAAAAGTAGGGGCAGACCAAGCACCGTTGGCGATGTTGGCATCCATTGATTTGGTGATTGTGCTGGATAGCCTGGGAAGTGGTCATGTTGCTGAGGTGGTTGAGCTTCAATATGGGGAGGCTGGATACTGCCCGGTCGTATTGATGTGCCGAGGAGTAGAGCCAATGCCTGAGGCCTTGGTACCGATTCAAGCCCCTGGGTTTCTTGATGAGCTTGCAAGCCTCGGTCTTGAGGGGATGGCTGCGGATTACCAAAATGCTTTGCCACCAGAAGTTGCGGTGCCTACTGAGCCAGAAGTGCCTGCATATGCAGCGGAACCTGAACCCGATCCTGAGCCTGTTTACGAAATTCAGATCCCAATTGCAGAACCGAAGCGCATGCGATTGCCCAAAATGGGTGCAGTTACAATGAGAGCGAATCCTGCCGACTTAAGAAACGGTGTGGTCCTGCCTCCTCCAGGTATGGGCCCTCCTGGACAGGTGTCTGCCAAGGAGCCGGCGCCCACTCCACTGGTTGAACGCGAAGATGTGCCACCACCAGGTTGGGAGCTTGATCAGTTGCCCGACGAACTGGTTGGGGAGGATACACACATCGGAAGCTCTGATGACGCCGTGATGGCCGCGACCTATGGTCTGGCGCCGCCACCTGCTCCTCGCACGCAGTCGGCGGGTGATTCGGGGCATGATTTAGAAGAACTGCTTGAGGCAGTTAGAAGACACGGGTCTCACGAAGATCAGGAACAAAACTAGGCATGACTGGTGCGTCGAAAAAACCACTCGCAGGGATCCGTGTAGTTGATCTCTCTCGGATTGTTGCGGGGCCTTATTGCACCCAACAAATGGCAGATCTGGGAGCAGAGGTCGTTAAGGTCGAGCCACCCAGTGGGGATGACACCAGGCAATTTGGTCCGCCCTTTCTTGGAGATGACGCGACTTATTATTTTTCTATCAACCGAGGTAAGCGTTCGATTGCTCTCAATTTGAAAGAAGCGTCCGGTCGGCAGATTATTTACGACTTGGTGAAGAATGCAGATGTTGTGGTGGAGAATTTTCGGCCGGGGGTGGCCGAGCGCCTGGAGATAGATGCAGTTACGCTTCAGGCCCTCAAGCCAGATCTTATTTATGCGTCGATCAGTGGTTATGGCGCTGCAGGTGAAGAACCCTACACAGGATTACCCGGCTATGACCTGATCATTCAGGGGGCAGGTGGTATTCCCAGCTTGACCGGCCCCGTGGATGGCGCGCCTCATAAAATAGCGGGTTCCTGGGCAGATATCATCGCCTCACTGAATGCGTTTGGCGGTGTGATGGCGGCGCTCTTACATCGTGAAAAGACAGGCGAGGGCAGTGTCTTAGACATTAGCATGTTCGATGGTCAATTGGCTTCACTGATGTATCACGCGACGGCATGGCTTAATAACCGTAAAGCACCGAAGCGTCATGGGAATGCGCATGCGAGCATCTGCCCATACGAGACATTCGAAGTAGCCGATGGCTACATGAATATTGCTTGCGGTAACGATTCCCAGTTTGCGAAACTTAGCGAGGCCCTTGGTATGGCTCACCTCGCTGCAGATGAGAGATACCGTGAGAACGCCATGCGCGTCGCAAATAGAGATGCGCTGCTAGGCTGCATCGTGCCTGCGTTGCAACTTGAAGGTGTGACCCATTGGCAAAGAATCCTTGGTGAGGCCGGCGTACCTTGTGGGCCTGTTGCCAGTGTTCCTGAAGCGTTGGCGCATCCTCAGGTAGAAGCACGAGGGATGGTTGTGGAAACTCAACATCCCGTGTACGGCCCTATTAAGACGGTGAATAATGCTACCGGTTTTGGTGGCGCAGAAGACGTTTGCGCTCCGCCGCTTTTTTCTGAACACAGCAGAGAGATTCTGACCGAAATATTGAACTACGATACCCATAAAATCGATACGTTGATTCGAGATGGGGTCGTGATTGAGGGCTCAAATGGCTAACCCAAATAATGCGGATGTATTGATTGTTGATCGTAACCCCGATGGAAGAGGCAGGGGGCAGATTGGAAACCGAGTTGCCTTGGTTGCACAAGCGGTACCCGGAGACACTGTTCAAATAAAAGTTGATAAGCAAACAAAGAACACTGTTCAAGGGCGTATCAAGCGACTGGTGAATGCGTCTCCAGACCGAGTGCGCTCTCATTGCCCTCATGAGTTTGTTTGCACGGGATGTGTGCTTCTCGGTACATCCGAGCAAGACGAGTTGGCGTATAAAAAATCGCGCGTCTCTGCATACCTCAAAAACTCGAGCACCGCAGGTCCGCTTGAGAGTGACCTGCATGTAGAGAGAGCCGGCGACGGCCTGGGCTATCGATATTTCGCCAAACAAGTATTTTCGATGCAGAAAGGGCGCCCCGTACTTGGTGCATATGTGGCGGCTACACATGAAGTTGCCGACAATAATGGATGCCCTGTGCTGGCGCCGTGTTTGAACGCGGCGATTGACGTCGTGATTGATGAGGTTTCAAGTCGCAAGATGCGACTTCATTGGAAAGATGAAAAAGGGCTCCGGTACCTAACGGTTCGTGGCTCTCGTGCTTCTGAAAAAACTCTCATTACGTTTGTAAGTTCCCGCGCTCTCGTTGATGAATGGCTCGCTGAACTAACTGAGGTGGCGGAGTCGGTTTTGAGCCGGGTTCAGGGAGCTGCTGGTGTGGTTGCGATTGAGAATGATGATTCTGGAAACGTCATACTCAAAGGGGAGCCCACACTCTTAGCCGGTGAAGAGTTCATCGAAGAGACAATCTGTGGTTTTAATCACGAAATTGGTGCTCAGTCTTTCTTCCAAATCAACCCTCAAACAGCAGCTCTTATGTTTGATAGAGCGTTGGCTTTTGCCGGCGAGGGTGATGTTTGTTTGGAACTCTTTTCGGGTGTTGGGGCGATGACACTTCCGCTGACTAAACAATTTAAGAAAGTTATCGCGGTAGAAATTAATCAAGAATCGACTCAGGCACTGGAGCGTTCAAGGTCACAAGTACCTGAAGCTACGCTCGAGGTCTTAACTGGTGACGCTTATGAATTGGGTCCTGACTTGGTTGCGCAAGATGGTGTGAAGGTTGTTGTTGCGGATCCGCCGCGCCGAGGCTTAGGAGCTGAGCTGGTGAAAGCGATTGCAGCTTCTCAGGCTGAGCGACTCGTTCTGCTTTCTTGTCAGCCATCTGTTCTCGAGCATGACCTACCGTTACTTGAAGCGGCTGGCTTTAAGCTTGAGGAACTCTCTGTGATTGATCAGTTTCCGGGTACGGTTCACGTGGAGGCAGTGGCTTTATTGGTTCGCTCTTAGCGGCGATTGCCGCTTAGGGTTCAGATAAGATGAGGGTAGCGTTACCTACAGTCGTAACAAGGTCAAATGCGTAACCTCCCAATGGAGGGATGCCGCGAATAGGTGGGTCCAGCTCACAGGGGATACCCTCTTGTTCGAGCCCTGCAAGCGCATTACCGGCCAGCATATTCAAGAATTCACCAACCGCATCATCCAGCATTTCATCCGGTAGAACTTCGTCAGGAGCTTGGCCAAAAACTCCGTCTGTCAGTGCATGTGCGAATTCAGAATCGCCACTGAGGGCAATCCGAAGGCTGCTTTCTGAGCGGATCAGGACCGATGCAATAATTTTCGAGTTGAGTCGTTCGAGTTTTGTGCAGTGCTTAGGAACCTTGATCTGAACTGCGGCTGTTCGCATCGCCACACGTTCAACCAGCTCTAACAAAAATTCAGCGATGCGGTTGTCTTTGAGATAGCCTGGAAGCTCTCTGGCATCTACAGCGAAGCGTTCTTCTTCTGCTTTGAATCGGCGTAATTGGCGAACGAGTTCTTCGGCGCTTAGGTGCTTGAGCCGCACCAACGCCTCACCGATACGAACTCTACGTTGGTTCTGAACTTTCAAAACCTCTTTAAGCTGTACCTCGGACATGAGTCCAAGCTTTACAGCAATCGCTCCGAAAGGCTTATCGCTGTAACGTTGCTCGCGATTGATCTCGTTCGCTTCGCTTTCGCTTAGTAGAGCTTGCTCGACCGCGATCTGGCCAAGTTTCAAGTTTTCTCGAGCCATAAGATCGAGTGCTGTTCGCAACTGATCAACTGTAATGGCGCCTTCTTTAACAAGGAATTGCCCGAAGAACTGCATTGCTTTGTGGCTCCCTTTAGGCCGTTCGTTTGGCCCAAAATGCTTCTCGTGTCCTTAAAAACTCTCCCATTAGTCTGTTGGCCATGTCAAATGCGTCCTCAATTTCAGATAGTGAGCATGAGTAGGTTCAGCACTTACCTTTGTGGCACTTTAACAATCAGATTAGGCGGTGAAGATTATTATAGAGGAGAAGAATGATTCGCTGGGCATGGCAGCGACCTCGCTAGGTGTGATACTAATTACCTAAACTGGCTTGGGATTTTGTTTTCCGAGCATTGGGGACAGCGTTATTCCCGTTGTAATGGGAATCAGCGCTGATGGAGAGACGATGCTCTCGCGTACGGGACTTTTAAACATTTTAGTAGCTGTTTTACCGCTGGTCGTAGCGGGAACCGTTGTGGTGGGTCGTGACCCGGCCGAAGAACCTCTTGGATGGATGTTTTTTGGCATCTTGATCCTTCTGACAGCGGGGGCAGCAGTCTTCGTTCAGTCGAGGGTTCAATCTTCTAGCTCATCCTCACTGGGTGGTATCGTTGAAGCGCTGCGAGGCGTTTCCCAAGGCAATTTCTCTACATTGCTCGATGCTCAAGGTGCGGGGGAGTACACCGAGTTGGTCGAGGTCACTAATGAATCTCTTAGCCAAATTGGCGGAGTGATGAAGCAGGTGGCCGAGAGCGCAGGCTCTATGGTCGAGTCTTCCAAGGAACTGGTCAGGTTGGGACAGGATTTAAATAACTCCGCAGGTGAGACGAGCGGAGAGGCTTCGAGAGCATCTTCTTCCGCAGCATCCATCGATCACAACTTACAGACTGTTGCCACTGCAACAACCGAGATGACGGCCAGTATCCAAGAAATTGCACGAAACTCACACGAAGCAGCCAGCATCGCGACTGCCGCGGTTGAAGTTGCTGATACTGCGAACACCACGGTTGCACGCCTTGGTGACTCGAGTGCTGAGATTGGCAACGTCATTAAACTGATTACGTCGATTGCCGAACAAACAAACTTACTTGCCTTGAACGCTACCATCGAGGCCGCGCGAGCAGGTGAAGCCGGTAAAGGCTTCGCGGTTGTTGCAACCGAAGTTAAGGAATTGGCGAAAGAAACCGCCAAAGCAACTGAAGACATCAGTTCACGTATTGATGCTATTCAATCTGATGTTCGAGCAGCGGTTGATGCGATTGCTGAAATTGGCACGATTATTCGCCAAGTGAATGAACTCCAGGTAACCATTGCTGGAGCGGTTGAGGAACAAAGCGCCACGACCAGCGAGATTGGTCATAACGTCCAAGCTGCAGCCAACGGTTCAGGTGAGATTGCGAAGAGTGTGAGTGGGGTAGCAGAGGCTGTTGAAGAAACAACTGCCTATGCAAGTGACTCTGAGCACGCTGCTACGCGATTGTCCGGTGTTGCCTCTGCAATTCAGGATATGATGACTCGCTACCGTTTTCGTCATTGATGAACACCTCGTCGGCTCTTCTTGCTGGCGACCATTAAGCTAACCAAACCCAATACTTTTCCAGCTATCGCTGGCTCTTTATGCATTCATACCCAGCCGGCAGATGTACTGCCTTGTGGCACAACAGCTCACAGCTTGTTGGCTCTCTCCGTACACCGAAATGACTTGGCGATCTTTTGAGACTTGCTCACACATGGAGAGCAGAGTGGGGAAGGTTGGGGCCACTGTTTTTCACTGGCCCGTCACGGCAGCGTGAAGAAGTGCTAGAACCATACGGCAGGCCGCATGAAAGCGGCGTAAATTACAAATGGATTTTTACCAAGCTTTCACCTAGCTCTGGCATTTAACTAGGGCAATGCCCTATGCTTAGAGAGGTTTAGTGAAGGCGTTTGCCTTCACGCGGTCATTAACGTTGAATTGCTCTTAGAGTGACTCGCCCGTGCAAAGAAAATCGGGTAGAGCACGACAAGGACACAACGTTTAGGGAGCTGCCAAGCATGTGGTTCGGTCTCAAAAACGTATCGGTTGCTCAGAAAATCAGCCGGATAGCTGTCTTGACCACCAGCGTCGCATTGATCCTTTCTTCTGTCGCTTTTATGACACTTGAGTTTGTATCGTTTCGAGACAGAATGGTCGATGATTTATCTACGCTTGCTTTGGTTATTGGTACCAACAGTGCTCAATCTATCGAACTCAATAGCGCCGACGCGGTAGAGGCGTCGCTTAAGGCGCTTCGTAATAAGCCGCACATTGTGTCGGCGGTAACCTACTCACGTTCAGGCGAAGTCTTGGCTCGGTATGAACGAGACCCAGGGACGCTCTGGGCGCCGCCAGACTATGTCCCACGGGCTATGTCAGAGTTCGTCGACCAGCATCTTGTTTTGAGACAGCCGGTGGAGCGCGGGCGTGATGTCGTTGGTGCTATCTATATTAAGTCCGATAGCCGTGAACTTTATGAACGTCTTACTCAGCATGGGTGGATGACCGGACTTATTCTGTTTGTCTCTTCCTTGTTGGCGCTTTTCCTAGCAGCTCAGCTGCGTAAGGTGATCACTGATCCCATCGACCGACTTTCGCGAGCGGCAAAAACAGTCTCCAACGATCAGGATTTTTCAATCAACGTTGAAAGAACGGCTGATGACGAGATCGGTGAACTGACCGATGGTTTCAACGATATGCTCTGGGAAATTGGTACTCGAAACCACGAGCTTCTTCGCGCGCATGATGAACTTGAAACCCGGGTTGAAAAGCGAACGAGAGATTTGGCGGTTGCCAAGGAGCGTGCCGAGGCTGCTGATAGGGCTAAGACAGAGTTTCTTGCCAATATGAGTCACGAAATTCGGACACCGATGACGGCGATTCTCGGATTTTCGGATCTTCTTCTTAATCCAGGTCAATCTGTGAGTGATCGTGTGTCGTGTATCCAAACGGTCCGGCGTAATGGTGAGCACCTGCTCAATATCATCAACGACATCTTGGATATTTCTAAGATCGAAGCCGGAAAGATGACCCTCGAAAAACTTGAGGTATCGCCGATCCAACTCCTGGCCGATGTGAAGTCTTTGATGCAGCACAAAGCCTTGGAGAAGAATTTAGAGTTTGTGGTCGAGTACGAAAGCGCCATGCCCGACAAAATCATCACCGACCCAACTCGGCTTCGACAAATGCTGGTGAATCTAATCGGTAATGCCATTAAATTCACTGAGAAGGGTCGTGTAGAGCTAATAGCTGGAATGTGCGCGCCTGAAGAGGGGCAAAGTCCAAGCATCAGTTTTCAAGTGAAGGATACGGGCATCGGTATGAGCCAGTATCAGGTGGACAAGATTTTCCAACCATTCGAACAAGCAGACAGTTCGGTGACGAGACAGTTCGGTGGTACGGGTCTTGGTCTGACGATTACGAAAAGGCTGGCTGAGTTACTCGGAGGAGACATCAAGGCCCAAAGTGTACCTGGGTTAGGTTCTGTTTTTACACTGACCATCGCACCAGGTGGACTCGATACTTGCGAATTCATCGAGGACCCAATGGCCGCCATGCTGGCTGCCAGCGAAATTGTTCAGCAAGAAGCTCAAGTTGTTAGCTTACTGGGTAAGGTGTTACTGGCTGAAGATGGTTTTGATAACCAACGGCTAATTTCCTACAGAGTGGAGCAGGCTGGTGCCAAGGTAGAAGTGGCCGATAACGGGCGTATCGCGTTCGACGAGGCCATGCGTGCTTGGCAAAGTGGTGAGCCATACGACGTCATCCTGATGGACATGCAGATGCCAGAGATGGATGGTTATACCGCAGCCGCTAAGTTGAGAGCCGAGGGCTACAAGGGACCCATCATTGCTCTCACGGCTCATGCTATGAGCGGTGATCGGGAAAAGTGTATCCAAGCTGGTTGTGACGAATATACGACTAAGCCCATTAAGGTTCATGAACTTTTGATGTTGATCGATAAGTTTACGAGAGCACAACGACCACCCTCAAACCGAGTGATGGACCCTGGCTTTGCCAATGGTGAAGCAGCGACTACGGGTGTGGCGCCAGTTCAGGAAAAGCTTGTCAAAGAGGGTACTGACGTCGCTAAAGTGGCCGACGCCGAAGCGGGCGAAGTGGCTCAGCTTTCGGAAGACGAGCTTTTGTTGAGCGAGTTTCATTCTGATCCCGAGATGTCCGATTTGGTCGGTATTTTTATCGATAGTTTAGGTGAAAGACTCGTTCAAATTGAGAGCGCAGTGGAGCATCATGATTTCGATTCACTTGAGCGCATGACCCATCAGATAGCCGGTGCGGCTGGGGGTTACGGTTTCCCGAGTATTACGGTCTCTGCCCGCAAGGTTGAGAATATGATTCGCGACAATAAGAAAGTGGACTCGATTCTCGGTGCAGCGGACAGCCTATCCAAACTTTGCACGTTGGCGTGCCAGAGCTACGTACAGACGAGCTAGTCGTTATTCATTATAATTTAATTTCTAGAGTTTGTGAGGCTTGGTGTTTTGCAAGCGAGAGCGTGGACTGGGTTATTCGCCCTGAGTTCTTGTTGTTACGACAACCGGGAACTCATGGTCGCCGGCTTTAATATCAATCGCATATTTATGCTCAGAGTTTTCAATGACCTGGAGTTGGCCCGAGCCAAGGCTGGTAGGTGCACCTGGCGTGAGGGGGTAGACCCGATTCAAGCTGCGCAATGCAGTCGTTAGAATCATTTCAACGATTTGGTTCAAAGAGTCGATGATGATCTCTTCGCTGATGTCTTCCGGTTCGAGAACCATGAGCGACTGCGCTGAGGCCATGGCCAGTTCGCGGCTCCATCCCATCGATACGCTTACGTTGACAACACCCTCTGCATCACCGCCACCAACGTACTCCCATGTTTTTTCACACATCTCGTGGGGCAGTGGGTACACTTCTCTTACACGTGCTTGTGTTCCCAAAATGAGATTGAACGTTTGTTTGACGGCATCCACCACATGCATCACCACGGGTTGGATGGTTGCGGGTAATTTCTGAGTATAGGAATCATCTCGTTGAAAGACCGCATCCAAAACACTCTTCAAGCCATCTTGAGTGAATGGTTTTTCGAGATAGGTATGGGCTCCAAGGTCTAGCCCTTTTTTGATATTATCCGCACCCACGAGTGCACTTTGAAGGACGACGGGGATATGCTTCCAGCGATCGACCTTATGAAGGATTTCACAGAGCAACCAGCCGTCGAGGCCGGGCATCTGAATGTCGAGAAAAACAACATCCGGCTCAATTTCTGCCAAAAAGTGCAGTGCGTCAAAGCCGTCGTCGGCGCGAAGAACATCAGTGTAACCAAGCCGCTGTATTAGCCGCTTTTGTAACACGACGATATCCTTGTCATCGTCGACAATCAGGATGGTTTTAGACATGATTTACCCCTTGCCTGATTATAGCGGCATTCTAGTTCAAGGCAAACGTTGATGATTTTTCATTTAAATTGTTGGGCCGGTCAGGCGCTGCGTAGGCTCTTATCGATCGCCCACTCGGTCACGACCAGTACTGCGACCATGCTCCAGCGAGGCCTTTGCACCGTCAAACAGACTCTGTGCAGTGCGCTCTCGCGCGTCTTCACCGTGCTCAACGCCAGCCACACCCAATGTTCCCGTGACCTGAACAGCATCTCCGCGGTGCCCCACTCGAAGCGCCTTGATGCCCGCACAAATACGCTGGGCAAGGAATGTAGCCTGGTCGGGAATAGTCTCGGGAAGGAGAATCGCAAATTCGTCGTCACCATTTCGGCAAACGATATCGCAGGTTCGGGTGCTATCGAGTAGCAATGCGGCGACTGCATGGAGTACTTTGTCTCCAACCGGGCGTCCGTGCTGATTATTGACTGAGTTTAAGTGATCAAGATCGAGTAAAATAACCGAAAAAGGACGGTCGTAACGGCGCGCAGCTGAAAACATTTCAAAGAGGCGACGTTCGAAATGAATCGTATTCCATAGTCCGGTAAGCCAGTCGATTTGTGCCCGTTCAGCCAATAGATCTTGGAACCGCTTTGTTCTTAAACCGGAACGAACTCTTGCGCGTAGTTCAGCAGGATCAAAGGGCTTGGTGATATAATCGATAGCTCCCAAGTCGAGGCCTTTAATTTTGTCTACTGAATCGGTGGCTCCCGATAGAAAGATAACGGGAATACTTGAAGTGTCGGGGTCTTCCTTGAGCATTCGACAGAGGTCAAAACCGCTGATGCCGGGCATCATAACATCCAGTAGGATGAGGTCGGGATGGATTGATTTGGCCCGTTCGAAGCCTTCTTCGGCGTTTGTTGCGAAGTCCATGATGATTTCTTCGGGTTGAAGCCGCGCCTCTAGAAGGGCGTGGATTTCGACCGCATCATCAATCACTAGAAGTTTTGGTGTCATTGCGGGACCTCGTTGTAACAAGAGATGTTAACACGACTTCAGGGGTTAACCACAACAGGTGAATGAGAGGACTGGTGAAGAGGGGCCAATCTTATGGCTTAAGAAGCAGGCTTTGGATGCGTGTGACCGTGTTTAGAACACTGGCGTCTGTTTGGAGCTCAGCTATTGCCCCTAATTTGACCCAGCGTGCGTCCAAGGCATCGCTTGCGGCTTTATATTGGTGGTCCTGTGCGATGTATAAGTAACGGATGTCGAAGTGTTTGTGGGTGGGTTCCGTTTTTCGGGCTGGAATATCGTGAATATCGATTGCTACAATCCCGTGGACCCCTGGGTGAAGCTTGGGCGAGCTGACACCGGTCTCTTCGAGGAGTTCACGCCGGGCAGCGGCCTCCAGAGTGGGGTCACTCGCCTCGATATGGCCACCGGGCTGTAGCCACATCTTTAATTTATCGTGGAATATCAAGAGCATGGAGTCTAAAGGAGGATTCAATACGAATGCACTCGCAGTAAAGTGACCCGGCTCAAATTGAGTGCGTGCGCAGGGATTGGGCGTTTTGAGTAAGGCCAGCATGTCCTTTTTATCTTTGTCTTCGGACTCGAGCGTTGGATTAAAC
>JABJBS010000330.1 GCA_018668695.1 Deltaproteobacteria bacterium | reverse complement strand
ATGGCGTTCTTTCCTTTTGGCGGAACCAAGTCGAGCTTCTTCGGCGACGTAAAAGCGCATGGCGATGATTCCATCCGCTTTTTTACAGATGCAAAAGTTGTGATGTCTCGCTGGTTCTAACCCGAATTCATACCACACAAGGAGAATAGACAATGACACGTAATGTACGATGCGGCATGATTCAAATGAGTAACCCTCTCAACGATGCGGATGCGTCAGTAGAGGATATTCGTGATGCGATGGTGGCGAAACACATTCCATTGATTGAGCAGGCAGGCGAGCGCGGTGTGCAGATTCTTGCGCTACAAGAGATGTTCAACGGGCCGTATTTTTGCCCAAGCCAGGATTCGAAATGGTGCGATATCGCAGAGACGATTCCAGGGCCGACCATTGAGCAAATGTCAGCTTATGCTAAGAAATACGCGATGGTACTCATCGTACCAATTTACGAACGCGAAATGCCTGGCGTGTATTACAACACGGCAGCGGTCATTGATGCCGATGGCTCATACCTCGGGAAGTATCGCAAGAACCACATTCCCCAGACGTCAGGCTTTTGGGAAAAGTTTTTCTTCAAACCTGGTAATCTGGGCTACCCCGTCTTCCAAACCCGTTACGCAAAAGTCGGTGTCTACATTTGTTATGACCGCCACTTCCCAGAAGGCGCACGTCTTCTAGGCCTCAATGGAGCAGAAGTTGTATTCAATCCATCGGCCACGGTAGCAGGGTTGTCACAGCACCTGTGGAAAATTGAACAACCCGCCCATGCGGTTGCCAACGGTTACTATATGGGTTGCAGCAACCGAGTTGGTACAGAAGCGCCTTGGAACATTGGCGAGTTTTACGGCACAAGTTATTTTGTTGACCCACGGGGCGAGATCCTCGCAGAGGGCTCTACAAAGGATGACGAGTTGGTTGTAGCTGATCTTGATTTAGATGTGCTCGAAGAAGTACGCCGGGTCTGGCAGTTTTACCGTGACCGTCGCCCAGACTCATATCCCGAAATGACTCAGCAACTTCCTTGATGCTGATCTAGCTAAAGGCGGTCTCCAACTCCCGATTGGAGGCCGCCGTTTTTTTTTGGACGACTTAAATAGAGTGGAGGCCTTCGATGAGCCGCGAGAAAGTTTTGCGCGAACAGGATGATTTTCTTTTTCCCTGTGTTGCTAATTATTACGAAGAACCGATTGTTATTACCGAAGCCAAGGGATCTGTCGTTAAAGACATTGATGGCGGCGAGTATCTGGATTTCTTTGGAGGCATTCTCACAGTCTCTCTTGGCCACTGTCAGGATGAGATAACCGAGGCTGTGTCCTCGCAGATGAAAAAGCTGGGACACGTCTCCACCCTTTATCCAACCGAGAATCAATTGACGGTTGCAAAGCAGCTCGCGGAGCTAAGCCCCGGCGCGCTTAAAAAGAGTTTCTTTACAAACTCAGGCACAGAAGCGGACGAGACTGCAGTGCTCTTGGCAAGAATTCATACAGGCAATCAAGAAATTATCGCCTTACGCCATGGTTATTCAGGCCGCTCTCAACTTGCAATGAACCTGACAGCGCACAGCGGCTATCGGCTTTCTGGTAGCTCTATACCGAATATTAAACACGGTCATTCGCCTTATTGTTACCGCTGTCCATTTGGTGCGACCTACCCATCGTGCGGGTTGAAATGTGCCGAGGATTTGGAAGAGCTGATTCTAACGGAGACCACAGGGAATATCGCCGGGTTTTTGGCTGAGCCTATTCAAGGTGTTGGCGGATTCATCACGCCTCCGGATGATTACTTTGAAGTGGCAGTTGGTATCATTCGTAAGTATGGCGGCGTCTTTATTTGCGACGAGGTTCAAACGGGTTTTGGCCGAACGGGCGAAAAATGGTTTGGGATTGAGCATTCGGGTGTTGAACCCGACATCATGACCATGGCCAAAGGCATTGCCAATGGGGTGCCCGTTGGAGCGACCATCGCTACGCAAGAGGTTGCCGATAGTTTTACTGGAAAATCGATTTGTACCTACGGTGGCAATCCGGTTTCCATGGCGGCCACAGAGGCGACGCTTACAGTCATGGCACGCGAAGATGTCCCTGGGCGCAGTGCGCGTTTGGGGGGTATTCTCAGAGAGCATCTACTGGAAATGAAGTCGAAGTATAAGCTTATTGGTGATGTTCGTGGGCGCGGGTTGATGCAGGCCATCGAGCTTGTGGAAGACAGAAAGACAAAAGTTCCGGCAACCAAAGAGGCAGGACGCTTGATGGAGGAAGCCAAGAAACGCGGCCTTCTCATCGGTCGTGGTGGACTTTATAACAATGTCATTCGTCTGGCACCTCCGATGCTTACCTCTGAAGATGAACTGCGAGAAGGCTGCCGTTTGATGGACGAAGCCATGGCAACGGTGCAAAGCCATGTCTGATGCAAGACTTATCAACGAAGATCTCAGGCCAACGCGTGACGACGAACGGACATGGTCCAGGTGGCACATAGCAGCGCTTTGGGTGGGGATGGCCGTGTGTATTCCAACCTATACGCTTGCAAGCGGAATGGTACAGGAGGGGTGGTCTTGGAAGGCAGCGGTTTGCGCCGTGGCTTTAGGAAACCTGGTGGTTTTGTTTCCGATGCTTCTCAATGCCCATGCCGGAACGCGCTATGGAATTCCATTTCCCGTTTTGCTGCGTTCATCATTCGGTGTGTTTGGAGCAAATATTCCAGCTCTGATGCGTGCATTGGTAGCGTGTGGGTGGTTTGGCATTCAAACCTGGATTGGCGGCAGTGCTCTTTACTACCTGACGCTCTCTTTGTTTCCGAATGCTCCTAGCTTGCCAGAGATTTTGCCCGTTTGGATGGGCATTGGCACCGGTGAATTCGCCGCGTTCTTAGTGTTTTGGCTTATCAATGTAGCGATCATCATACGAGGGGTGGATTCTATCCGGGTTTTAGAAACCTGGGCTGCGCCTTGTTTACTGGCCATGGGAGCGATTCTCTTTGGGTGGGCTTGGAGCCATATGGGTGACTTAAGCAGCCTTTTGGCTGAACAAAAACCAGCCACTCGTTCGTGGGAGAGTGCATTGCTGGGTGCGGGTATTACCGGGGGAGTCGCTTTTTGGGGCACGCTCGCTTTGAATATTCCTGATTTTGCACGGTATGCGAAAAACCAAAAAGAACAGGTTATCGGCCAGACAATTGGACTTGTTCCAACAATGACGGCGTTCGCTTTTGTGGGGGCGGTTGTGACCAACGCAACGGTCTTTATTTTCGGTACACGCATCGCAGATCCAGTGGAGCTTGTAAGCCAGATTGGCGGACCGGTGATGACAGTTGTATCGATGCTGGCACTTGCCATGGCAACTTTGACGACAAACCTGGCCGCAAATGTTGTTTCGCCGGCCAAT
The DNA here is from genome assembly GCA_018668695.1 of Deltaproteobacteria bacterium. Classification (NCBI taxonomy): domain Bacteria; kingdom Pseudomonadati; phylum Myxococcota; class Myxococcia; species Deltaproteobacteria bacterium. The sequence continues at coordinate 5,551 of JABJBS010000330.1, read as the reverse complement.
GATTTTTCGAATGTGGCACCGCATAAAATTTCATTTAAGGGCGGCGCCCTGATTGCGACGGTGATTGGCATCTTGATCATGCCTTGGAAGCTCTACAACGATGCCGCTCAGTATCTGTTTACCTGGCTGATTGGTTATGGCGCTCTTTTGGGTGCGGTGGCCGGCGTGATGATTGCGGATTATTTCGTGATTCGAAAATGCCGCTTGGAGGTAGATGAGCTTTATAAGGTGAATGGGGCCTACCGCTATTGGAAGGGCGTTAACCCGATTGCGTTGTTCGCCTTATTTGTCGGGATTTTTCCGAATGTGCCAGGTTTTCTCGCGGCTCTGGGATTGGTTGAGGTCGATTCGGTCTGGACAGCCATTTATGAGCGCGCCTGGTTCGTAGGATTTATTCTTTCCGGTACGACATACGTAAGTTTCACACGGCTGTGGCGATGGTCACGAAAGCCGGAATCTACGCTCGAGGTTTCACCTGGTACATCCACTGTGATGCCCACCGGTGCACTGCGTGAATCAACTGACTTTTACGAATTTGAGACAACAAGCAAGACAAGGGGATAACGATGGATCTTTCAATAACTGTAGATGGAATTTATTTTGAGAACCCATTTCTTTTGGGCAGCGGCCCTCCGGGAACCAATGCCCGTGTGATTCGCAAAGCTTATAAGGCGGGCTGGGGCGGCGTTATAGCGAAGACCACGGCACTGACGGATACCGAAGTTATCAACGTCACGCCTCGCTATGAAAAATTGAAATCCGCAAGCGGTGAAGTCATCGGTTTTCAAAATATTGAATTGATAAGCGATAGACCTTTTGAAGATTGGGAAGAAGATTTCCGTGCTCTGAAGCAAGAGTTTCCAAAGAAGGTATTGATAGCTTCGATTATGGAAAGCTTTGAGAAGTCGCGCTGGCAGGAGCTTGCTCGGCGCTGCGCAGCTACCGGTGTGGATGGGCTAGAACTTAATTTTTCTTGCCCCCACGGGCATCCCGAAAAGGGGATGGGCGCGGCAATGGGACAAGACCCTGAACGCGTGCAGACTGTAACGGCTTGGGTTCGAGAAGTTGTGGATATCCCAGTGTGGGCAAAAATGACGCCGAATATCACCGATATCCGGGTTCCTGCTCGTGCAGCCAAAGAGGGCGGCGCCAATGGTGTAGCGGCTATCAATACAATTCTCAGTGTTGTGGGTATAAATCTTAAAACGCTACGACCGCTGCCCACCGTAGAGGGTCACTCGGTGCCGGGTGGATATTCCTATTTGGGTGCGAAGCCCATTGGTCTGCGGATGGTACAGGAAATTGCCCGTGATGAGCCGAGCTTAAGTATTTCTGGGATGGGCGGTGTAACTTCATCCAAGGATGCTATTGAATATGTTCTTCTAGGCGCCAGCACGATTCAGGTGTGTACAGGAGCGATGTTACAAGGGCTTAAGATGGTGGAAGAGCTTAAGCAAGGTCTTTCCGATTTTCTTGACGAACACGACTTTGACTCTTTGCAAGCGGCAGTGGGTCATAGCTTGCAATACTTTTCTACCCACCATGACCTGGTTGGCCTTCAGGCGCAGCGGCGCGGCGAGAAGAAACGTGCGCGTGCAAGTACCGATGTTGCTTGGGGCGAGGTTGACTTGAGTCAGACGACCAGTCAGATGACGTCTACGGAAGCCTAGTCACTTAACCCTATGACATTTGTCTAGTCTTCACAGCTCTGCACCAACTTCAGTGCTAGTGATAATTCATATTCGAACAATTCAATACTCGTTAAGGAAGAACATGCCAGCAGTAAGTCTTCGCTGATATCCCGAGCAATAATAATGCCACGAACATTTTGCCCAGGATCTGTTTGTTCTTTTTTTATCCACGCAATGTAGCGTAGCAACTGTCCCACCACACGGTCATAACCTCTAGCAACTTTCAACTCAATAACAACGAAATCACCCTTCGAATCCACTGCAAGAATATCGATAAATCGGCCGCCCACTGGAAACTCAATGCCGTTGATACCGTCATCCTCGTAAAGCTTTAAACCTGGCTCTATCAATTCCAAATTCTTGACGAGATAGTTTTGCAGATCTCGCTCATAAGCAAATTCAGACATTCCGACTGGCTCGGCTTCTTCTTCAACTTCTAACCTTTCGGAATGTTTTTCTGTTGTAGCATTTTGAATCGGCTGCGGATCTTGACCTGGTTCATAAAGGCGGAAGTGCCCACCATCAATCTGGAAGAACACATCATCCTCAACAGGCTTAGGCTTATAATGAACACGGCTTCGGGCATTTATTGATAAACGGACAAGATGAGCAATAACAGTTCCCTTTTTGACATCTGGATACTGTTCTCCGAACCAGTTGACAGCTTGGGCTTTAGAGAACTGCTTCCCTGGCTCCAAGTGAAACGCCTTTACCATATCTTCTTTCATCAAAACCCGAACAGGTTTATCATAAATAGCCATTACCAACTCCTGTCACCAAAAAATATATATTCGGTTTAATCATCACTTATTATATTCATCAGAATTAAAATTAAAAATCATCTTTGCGCTAAGAAAAATTCACCAACCCGGCTCACTCGAATCAATAATAAGCACTGCTTCATCATATCCATCCAGGTCTTCATTAAGATATAACTCATTTATGCGAGCTAGATAGAACTTTATATTTAACCCAAGCTCATCCATCGACATGACACACACCAAGGAACTCTGTAGCCCTAAATCATTAAAGCTTTCAAATAACGAGCGTGTAAATAACACCGCCTGAGCAAGATAATCACAAGACACGTAGTCATCAATATGAATCGAATTTATAAAGCACTCATACCCAGTCGCATCAGGAAATGATTCAGCGCTCACGTTTGTGTTGGTCTTATAGCAGTGCTTTAGAAAAACAAAGTCATCAACCTGAGTGAAGCCTTCTGAAGCAAGCTTCTTTAAGCTTTCGGCCAAGCTGAAATGATTAATATCTAGTTTACGATATTCTAAATCCATCGTTTTATTGAATTGAAGCATCAGCTTACTCCTCAAGACCAAACCACCCCCATAACCACCCCACCCAATACCTATATACCCTCAAACGGCAAAAAGGTGTGGGGAAAATGTCTTGGGCGCGAGGTAATATTATTCCAACCATAAAAGAATCTTTAGGTCGCCATCTGAACGTTCCTCAACATTAGGAATTACATCGACGAAAACATCAAACAAGATAAGCTCACCACCATTAGCTTTCTCAATGTTCATTATGGCTCTTACAATCCTGGATCATTCTTTTTCAAAGAAAACTTCACACTGATAAACTGGAGTACCGTCGTCAGTTTCCAAATTTTCCGACATTTTTATCAAATAAGTTCCTGTAGTAGTAAAAACCAACTCGTTATCATTTCTTCCAAAGATCCATGGCGTTGCTTTGGCTTGATTGGTTACGAGAGCAAGGCTTTCGAGTTCCTTAAAAGCATTATAAGGGACAGCGGGTTGATTTTTATCCTGCGCATCAGGCTGCCACCAAGCCAAAAAGAAAGAGGTCCCATCTGGGTGTTCTAGTCACACGTGATGCCGATCATCGACCAGACCTGTGGCGGGTGCCACACCCGGACCGATGCCCCCTTCCCTCCCGCGGTCGCGAACGGAGTTTACTACGATGACGCGGATGACCTGATGGCCCTGGTCGGCACCTTCATCATCGCCGGCGACGCGGCGGGCAGTGGGTTTGTGGCGATCCTGACCCAGGACCTCCCTGTGGGTCAGGGCCCGACCCTGATGCCGCCACCGGACATGGCCGACGCAATGGTTGACGAAGCGATCGAGATTGTCAGAGCTTGGATTGACGAAGGCGCTCAGGACAACTAGAGCACCGCCCCTAGGAAAAACAAACACTCTAACCCGGGTATAAACCACCCCGACAGCCACGCCACAACCACCTGTCGGGCGCAGCTCGACTGTACCACTGTGGAGTGACGGGCCTCACCGGGTGGATGTATTTTTGGGGTTGGGTTATGACGGCATCGTGCCTTTTTGGGAGGAAGATCTGGTTCTTGGTACTGTGAATGCCAATTTTGGGGTTGGGTATCGGGTTTTTCTTGGGAAGAGCAAGAACTGGATCGCGGGGGTAGATTATCGGTTTGAGTATATAGGGGCCCGCAATAGCGGGGGGACAGAGTTGTCGGGGGAGGCTGCTTGTTTGCGGTTTAGTTTGGGGTATTCCTTTGATTCGGGTAAGGGGAGGCGGCTTTCAGGGGTTGGGCATTAGGTTGTGCCTTTGAAAACCCCCTTGGCCGGGAGTTGGCAAAGGGGGTTTAGGAAAAACACAATTTTAGAGGTATAATTTAGTTGTTGAACGGATCACCATCGTGACCGAACACATAGTCCACACCATTTCCTGCCACAACCGCAGCAGTATGGCAACCGATGCACATGGATGAACCATCGCCCATAGCCATCATTTCACCCGAGCCGGCATCCATCATGAAATATTCCCAGTCTCCGTGATCGTTATCAAAAGAGCTGCCTCTTTTAGCCATGCCGGTTTTGCCGATGATGTCTCCATCAGCATTCTGTACGGTTTTCAGATACATGGTTCCCACAGGAAATCCATTCCAGCCATTGGGATTGGCCTGCAACTGTTTCTTGTAGATCTTGCGCACGGTGCTGTCGTCATTTCCTTCGTGAGCCGGGCCCAGCAGAGCGTCAGGTCCCTGCTCGGTTCCGACCAGGTTCCAGTTGGCGTAGTCGTCGAAGTCGGCGCTGACGGCCATGAATTCATAAGGGTGGGCGAAGATGTGATCGTTGCCGTGGCTGCCGGTGGCGTTGGTGTGGCAACCCTTGCAGGAGCCGATGTTGGCGCCACTGTCGATGGTGCTCAAATCATTGGTATTGATGTTGAAGTATTCCCAGTCTCCACCGTCAGTATCAAACCCGGCTTCGCGCTTGATCATGCCCAGCAACCCCATGGCGTCGGGGAACATTTTATTGCCCTGGGCATCGAAGGTGTAGGTCTCCTTGACGAAGAGGGTTCCCACCGCGTAATCGCCTTCGGTTTTGTCGGGATCATCGGAGTAGATGGCACGCACGTAATCCGGGTTGTCGCCCTGGTGGGCCGGGCCCAGAAAAGGACTGGAGGCGTTGGTGTATTCAACCTGGGTCCAGTCTTCGTAGCCGTCGAATTCGGAAACGGCATCCGGTGTGACGGGATCGTCGCCGTCATCCGAACAGCCGGTCAAACCGAGGCTGAGACCAAGGACAAGGATTAACAAAGGCGTGGCGAAACGTTTCATTTTCAGTGCTCCTTTAGAGGGTAATGGACAAAAAAGATCCAAATTGGAGGTTATGAAGATTTATTTGTCCCGCAAGAGTGTTGCGGGATGTTTTTTTTATCATAATTCTAAAAGGAGTGGAAGCCCCTAGGAAAAACAAACGCTCTAGCCCGGGTATAAACCGCCCCGACAGCCGCGCCGCGATCAACTCTCGGGCGCAACTCAACTATACCACTGCGGAGAGTGTGGTGCGATTCGACCGGGATGCTCGATAGCTTCAGTGTGGTGGTTGGAAACTTCGACACGT